>JBDLTO010000392.1:0-4621 GCA_039805815.1 Bacteroidota bacterium
AAAGCGTTTGGCGATTCAGGAGAAGGAAAAGCATTACACGGGTAATCATGACCTTGGATTTATGATGTTCAATCCTTTTGGAAATGCATACCGCTTATTCAAGAATCCTGCAGACAAAACGACAATTGACACTGCTGCCATGTCTTTGATTACCCGCTACAGGCCAGAAATCAAGTCCATTCAGAGTTGGAACAAAAACAAGAATTTCAATTGTCCGGTTATCATTGACAATATGATGAATCTTGAGTTGTTGCTTTGGGTAACCGAGAATGGTGGAGATGCCAAGTTCAAGGAGATAGCCATCAACCATGCCAATAGCACAATTGCCAACCATTACCGCCCTGATTACAGTGCCTTCCATGTGTTGGATTATGATCTTACAACAGGCAAACTGATTGCCGGTAAAAATCACCAAGGATATAATGATGCATCTACATGGGCTCGTGGTCAGGCATGGGGTTTTTATGGATTCACCATGATGTATAGGTTTGTAAAAGATGATCGTTACCTGAATCATGCAAGAAATATCATCAAGTTTTTGTTGAACCATCCGAATATGCCAGAAGATTTAATCCCTTACTGGGACTTCAATGCACCCGATATTCCCAATGCGCTGAGGGATGCTTCTGCCGCTTCTGTAATGGCTTCAGGATTGCTTGAGCTTTCCCGCTACACCAAAGGGAAAGAAAGTAAAATGTATGTTGAGGCTGCACGCAAGATTATTGTAAAGCTTGCTTCTGATGATTACAGGGCAAAACCAGGTGAGAATGGAGGTTTTGTTTTGATGCATGGCGTAGGACACCTCCCTGCAAAATCAGAGGTTGATGTTCCGCTTACATATGGAGATTATTATTTCCTGGAGTCAATGCACAGGTATAAAAACTGGATTTTAAACTGATTCTAAACAGTTTTCAGGTTATGTCTGTCTATTTACTGGATGAAGAAGAAATCTGGTTTCCTCCTTCACATGAGTATGAATTTGACTTAGTTGCAGTTGGGGGCACTTTGACACCTGAACGTGTCTTAAAGGCTTATAGTATGGGTATTTTTCCTTGGTACAATGAGCCTGATTTGCCAGAATGGTTTTGTCCGGTTGAACGTTGTGTCTTTTATCCCGCTGCATTTGCACCTTCAAAATCCTTACAACAGGCAGCCCGTAAACAAAACTGGACTTATACAACAGATAAGTGTTTTACAGAAGTAATCAAGCAGTGTTCAGCTAATGGGAGGGAAGGTAATACCTGGATATTACCCGATATTATTTCTTGTTATGTAAAGCTTCATGAACTTGGTTATGCACATTCAGTTGAAGTATGGCGTGGTGCTGAATTGGTTGGTGGGCTCTATGGATTGGCTATTGGAAGCATGTTTTGTGGTGAAAGCATGTTCAGCAAAGAGTCCAACGCTTCAAAATATGCTTTTTGGAAACTGGCTGAAATAGCACATTCTTTGCATTACGGTCTTATTGATGCACAATTGGAAAACGCACATCTGATGTCTATGGGAGCCAGCCTAATTGATCGGGATGAATATCTTGAATTATTGGAGGAGTCCATAAAGGATAATGGCCTGAAAGGGCAGTGGCTCGATATAAAATAAATAGAATTTATTGCACTAGGATTCAAAAGCTATGACTGAAAGAATATTACTTTCCTTGAATTTAAAATTAAGGTAGTTGGATTTTTCTGATTTGCATGTGATATCGCTGATATTTATTCCGGCAGCAATTTTGCTTAAGTCTTTAGGATGAAAGCCAGCCATTTTTCCTGTTTCAACCCATTGTTGTCCTGTCTGGTATTTTTCAAATCGGTAGGCTTCAGGCAGGGCAATTGCATCGAAGAATTCTGTTGAAAAAAATTGTTTCAGTCCTTTTTTTTGCTCAATCAATAAGTCAAGCGTATCAATATACTGGTACAATGCATTGAAGTGTTCAAAAGCATTTTCCAACCTTTTTTCGAAATCATTGGTAAAGCAATCAGTGTTCGGTTCAATTAAAGTCAATATTTCAGGTTGAAATGAATTTATTTCACGCAAAAGATTAAGTCTCTGTTCTTTTGATTGTACATGATGAAGACAAAGTGAGGCATTTACCATAAAAAGTGTTGATTTGTATGGTATTTTGCTTGCCAATAACCTGAAATCAATTGCTTCTATTGATGAATGGAGTGGGATAAAATTGAGGTCAAAATGCAATTCTTTTGACAATGAAATCATGCATTGCGTGGTGAAATCAAGTGCAGGTTTAAATATTTCAATACCAATCACGGTGACTTTCTCAACCTGTGGTAATTTGTCAATTTCCCGGAGTAGTTTTTCTATTTGAAGTCCCCTTCCGATACCTATGTCAAGAATGGTTATTTCACTGTGGTGATTAACGCGCCCACACAAAAGGGAATTGATAATTTCTTGTGCTTTCAGAACAATCGGGAACTTATTGGCAAGGATATCGAACAATTCAATTTGAGGCACAGCGAGATCCTGCAGGTAAGTATTTCTGACTTCTTCCGGGCTTCTGTTTTCTTGTCTGTACTGCAGCGCTCTCTTTAAGTCTGCCAATAGCGCAGGGTCTGATTCAATTGGCAACTTCTGTAAAACACCTGAAATAATAGCATTGATCATTCAGATGGATTTCATCAAATTGTGTATGGTGTTTTTTAATGCGTCACTCACACCAACAACCGGAAGACGAAAGGATTCCTCAACTATGCCCATAGCAGCGAGATAGGCTTTTACACCACTTGGACTGCCTTCAGCGAAAAGCGAGTTGATGATAGGGAGCATTTTTTCATGTATTGGTCTTGCTTCTGAGAAGTTTCCCTCCAGGCAGTAATTTACCATGGTGGAGAATTGAGCAGGATATGCGTTTGCGACTACAGATATTACACCTATTGCTCCACATGCGATTAGTGGAAGGGTTAAGCCATCGTCGCCGCTTATCAGTTCAAAACCATCAGGTTTATCACTGATGATTTGCATCATTTGTTCCATGTTACCGGAAGCTTCCTTTGTTGCAATAATATTCTTACAATCCCTAGCTATACGGAGTGTTGTTGCAGCACTCACATTCATGCCTGTCCTGCCAGGTACATTGTACATGATGACAGGAAGGGGAGAAGCATCATTGATAGCCTTGTAATGCTGATAGAGGCCTTCCTGATTTGGTTTGTTGTAATATGGACTTACCGATAAAATAGCACTATATCCTGTAAGGTCAAATGAAGAGAAAGCGTTGATAATATTGCGTGTATCATTTCCGCCTATTCCTGCTACGAGTTTCAGATTGTTCTCATTGTATTCGGATACCAATGAAAATATTTCCTGTTTTTCTTCTTTTGAGATAGTCGCATTTTCACCGGTTGTGCCAAGAACAACAAGGTAGTCAACGTTACCATCAGTGAGATGCGTGATCAGTTTTTTTAAACCAAGTTTATCCAGGTCGCCATTTTGCAAGAATGGTGTTACTATGGCTACACCTGTGCCTGAAAAAGGATGATTGATCATGGGGTATTAAACATTTTGACTTTCTTCAATCCACCTGCCCATATTGGCAAATTTATCTATACGTTGATCTATACGGGTTTCAGGGTCTACAATTTTCAGTTCACCGAGTGCTTCCAATATTTGTTTTTTAAGCATCGCTGCAGCTTCGTCCGGATTCCAGTGTGCACCCCCAACAGGTTCAGGAACGATTCCATCTACCAATCCGAACCCAAGCATATGGTCCGATGTAAGTTTCAGTTCTTCTGCTGCTTTTTCCTTTTGTTCCCAGCTTCTCCATAAAATTGAACTGCAGCTCTCCGGTGAGATTACCGTGTACCAGGTATTGGCCATCATATAAACGCGGTCTCCCACACCAATTCCCATTGCACCTCCAGAGGCACCTTCGCCAATGATGATGCAAATTACCGGTACTTTTAACCTTAGCATCTCAAAAATATTTTTGGCAATGGCTTCCCCTTGACCTCGTTCTTCGGCTTCAATACCTGGGAATGCACCTGGAGTATCCACTAGCGTTACAACAGGTTTGTTGAATTTTTCAGCAAGTTTCATCAGTCGCAGGGCTTTGCGATAACCCTCCGGGTTTGCCATACCAAAGTTTCTGAGTTGTCTCATTTTGGTATTGACGCCCTTCTGCTGACCCAAAATCATGACTGTTTGTCCATCTATTTTGCCAAAACCTCCCACAATGGCCTTGTCGTCTTTGAAATTCCGGTCGCCATGCAATTCCACAAAGTCTGTGCATATTCTTTCAATGTATGAAAGCGTATAGGGCCTGTCAGGGTGCCTGCTGAGTTGCACTTTCTGCCAACTGGTTAGGTTTTGTGTAATTTCTAATTTTTTCTCCTCTATTTTTTCTTCGAGTTGCCTGATGGAGTCGGTGAGGTCCAGGTTGTTTTTTTCAGCTGTTTTTTTCAACTGTTCAATCTGGTCAAAAAGGTCTTTGATCGGCTTCTCAAACTCCAGAAATTGTCTAGTACTGATCTCTGCCATAAAATAAATAAAGATTTCAGTGGGGGGTAAAGGTAGTAAAAAAACGCATTTGTCAAATCTTTACCGTTATACCAGGCAAAGCGGTTATAAATTGGTTTTTAAAAGTTGGTTAATCCAACGAAAAGCATTT
>JBDLTO010000393.1:0-2828 GCA_039805815.1 Bacteroidota bacterium
TGTTACTGTTGATGATATGAAGTCACTTCAAAACGACAATTACAATGTTTTCGCTGAAATGGCGAGACCTATTCTTTTGAATTATGTGAACAGAGCAGAACTTGACAATGATCAAAAACGATTTGTAAGCTTAATAGAAAACTGGAACTTAAAAAATGATCCAGACGAAATGGCTGTAGTTTGTTTTGAAAATTGGTGGGATTCCCTTCAGACAATTGTATTCAAGGATGAATTAGCAAACGGACAAAATTCCCTAATTTATCCTGAGAAGTTTGTTTTGCTTGAGGCATTAAGGAGAGATACATCATATAAATTCATCGATAATATTAACACACCTCAGAGGGAAGATCTGAATACGCAGGTAACCTATGCACTTAAAAAAGCATCCATGCAACTAAGAAGCCTGCAATTAGAAGATAAATTAAAGTGGTCAAAATTTAAAAATACTACCGTTTATCACCTGCTGAAAAACAATGCAACCTCATTTGCAAGAAGTGGATTAATGAATGGTGGTGGTAAGGGAATAGTAAATGCAACCCAACATGATCACGGGCCCAGTTGGCGAATGATTGTAGAATTGACTACGCCAACGAATGCCTATGGTATTTATCCAGGTGGACAAAGTGGTAATCCGGGTAGCATTTTTTATGATAACTTCATAAACGACTGGACCAAAGGTCAGTATTACAAACTTTTCATAATGGATCCTGTTGATGTAAAGGCGGGTAAATTCAAGTGGAAAATGTCTATTAATCCCGCATAAACTGATTAGTATGATCAAGCATTTAGCAGCAACAATAATTTCAGGATTACTATACTTCGCCCTAGGATTATTTTTACCCTGGTGGTGCTCATTTATTGCAGGATTACTGGTGGGTATCCTCATGTATCAGAGTTATCTTGCTTCGTTTCTAACAACATTCATAGGCGTTTGTCTTATTTCTTGTGGCTATATATTTACAGTTAGCATACTTAATGATCACATACTTGCCAAACGTATTGCTTTGTTGGTACTTAAACAGGATTCTCCGGAGTTATTGATTGCAGTTAGCGGCCTAATTAGTGCATTTACCGCTGGAACTGCAGCTATAACTGGCAGGTCTTTCATGTTATTTTTTAAAAAGTAATACATTAACTTCAAACTGTTGAAATTAGTTTTAAACAGATTTTTTTTATTCCTTTATTTCATATTATCTCATTCTGTTGCTTTCGCAACTGTTCTATATGGAAAAATAACAGATGAGAATAATAATCCTCTGCCGTTTGCAACAATATCGGTGACTTCATTGAAGAAAACCAGTATGTCCAATGAAAGAGGTCAGTATAGCATTACATTGCATCCTGGAAGTTATACAATATCATGTCAGCATATTGGATACAAGGAAATCACTATTGAAAAACAAATTTCAGGGGATAGTTTAAGATTGGACTTCAAGCTTTTACCTACAGTACTGATGCTAAATGAGGTAGTAATCAAAAAAAGCAAAGAAGACCCTGCGAATGAAATTATTAGAAACGCCATTTTAAAAAGAAAATACCACTTAAGCCAGGTTGAATCTTTCAGTTGTCAGGCTTATATCAAAGGTCTTATTCGTACAGTTGATTTCCCGGAAAGTATTCTTGGACAAAGAATTGATTTCGAGGATGGCGACACGTCCAAACAAAAAATTATATTTCTCTCCGAAACACTTGCTGATATTGTTTTCAGGCAACCTGATGAATACAGGATTAATGTTATTTCAACGAGAGTAAGCGGGCAAACAAATGGACTTGGTTTGGCCACACCTTTTTTTATATCATTTTATGATAATATTGTCAAACTTCCCAAAGCGTTTAATCCCCGCGGATTTGTTTCCCCAATTGCAGATGGCGCTTTTAATTTTTATGAATATAAATATCTTGGTGCTTTTGCTTCTAATGGTAAAATGATTAACAGGATTCAGGTATTCCCAAAAAGAGTCTGGGAACCATTGTTTTCAGGATATATAGAAATAATTGAAAATTCCTGGAGTTTTCATGCCGTTGAACTGACGCTCACAAAAACTGCACAATTGGAAATTGCTGATCAAATCAAAATTGTTCAACAATTTAAACCAGTTGCAGGTGATATCTGGTTAATTAATTCGCAAAATATTTTTCCAGAAGTAAGCATACTTGGTTTTAAAGCCTCCGGCTACTTCAATACGCTGTTTGAAAATTATGATTTGAATTACATCCCAACCAAAAAAACATTTGGAAATACACTCATAAAGTATGACTCATTATCAAATCAATATTCCGATTTATATTGGTCACAAAAAAGACCGATTCCTTTATTGGCAATTGAACAAGCAGATTTTATAAAAAAAGATTCTTTGGAGAGGAGAAAAAAAGATCCTGTATATCTTGACTCCTTGGATAGATTACAGAACAGACCAACCTTTCTTGGACTTACTTTAAATGGTCAGACTCTACAGAAACGAAGTAAAAAACAATCTTTTACTTATGATCCACTTTTGAAATCAGTTGGATTCAATACTATTGAGGGGCTGGTTCTTCAACTTTCAGGTACATTAGACAAAGAGTTGAAAAATAGTAATAAACTGGCTATAACACCTGTTTTGAGGTATGGTGTTAGTAACAGGCATCTGACTGGATTTATTTCCGCAAATTTAAATACCGGTAAAAAATATGATGAAAAATTCAATATTGCAGTTGGGAGTAAAATATTTCAGTTTAATAATGCCAACCCAATTCCACAGGTCATGAACACATTTTCCACCTTGATTGGTGGAAATAACTACTTAAAATTATATCAAGCTGATTTTTTCCAACTAAGTCACTCAAGA
>JBDLTO010000394.1:0-13310 GCA_039805815.1 Bacteroidota bacterium
TTCCCCTCCTGGCCAGGAGGGGAGTTTTAAAGGGAGTTTGAAAAACAAAACACCTTAGAGATTTGAGTCATAATCAAGCGCAGGCTCCCGATTTTTTTGGGGGTCTGCTTTTTTTTGGGTATATTGATTCCTTAAACACTTGCCCATCATGAGAAATGACAATTCAGCCTCCAGGAGGCGATTCCTCCAGCAAATAGGTGCCACCAGCATGCTTGCCGCTACTGCACCTCTTCAGTCACTCAGCGCCAAGGAAAAGGCAGAAGAACGCGTCCTCCGTTACGACAGGAAAATATCCACCGGCGATACCATCAGGCTCGGTGTTATCGGATTTGGTGTTCAGGGCCATATTGACCTGGAAACAGCCTTGAAAGTTCCAGGTGTGCAATTGGCGGGCATTTGTGACCTCTATACAGGCCGACTCGAAAACGCCAAAGAGATGTACGGCAAAGACCTGTACACCACCAGGAACTACAAAGACATGCTCGACAGGCCCGATATTGATGCCGTACTCATCGCCTCAACTGATGTTTGGCATGCCCGCATGACCATTGATGCACTGGCGAAAGGCAAACACGTATACATCGAAAAACCAATGGTTTATAAGATTAATGAAGGACCGCAGGTAATCGAAGCACAAAAAAAATACAACAAAGTACTCCAGGTTGGATCACAGCGTGTGAGCAGTATCGGTCTGGCCAAAGCCAAGGAATTGCTGGCAGCCGGTGAAATCGGTAAGTTGAACATGGTGAACGCCGTGTACGACAGGCAAAGCTCTATCGGAGCCTGGGAATATACCATCCCCAAAGATGCCGATGCATCCACAACCGATTGGGAAAGGTTCATTGAAGTGACGGATAAAATGGCTTTTGATGCCAAAAAGTTCTTCTGGTGGAGGGCATTCAAACAGGTAGGAACCGGCGTGGCAGGAGACCTCTTTATCCACCTGCTCAGTGGTACACACCTAATTACCAATTCATTAGGACCTGAAAGCATCTACAGTACCGGGCAGTTCAGTCACTGGAAAGATGGTCGCGACATGCCAGATGTAATGGCAGGCGTGATGCAATACCCTGATTGCCCTGAACACCCTGCCTTCCAGATGACCCTCCAAGTAAATTTCATCAGCGGTACTGGCGGACAACAAATTATTCGCCTCATCGGATCGGAAGGCACGATTGATGTGAATGGCAACAACCTCACTGTGAAGCATAGCTACATGCCCGAAGCTCCAGGTTTCGGTGGTTATGATTCCGTATTCACCTTCCCCAAAGCCATGCAGGAAGAAATGCAAAAGGATTACGAAGCCAAATGGACACCAGAACAGCGCAGGCGCAGGACCAAGCCAGACATTACCTTCGCCGCACCCAAAGGCTATAGCGAGCACCTCGACCATTTCACCAACTTCTTCGACGCCATCCGAACCGGCAAACCCGTTGTGGAGGACGCTACATTTGGCTTCCGTGCAGCGGCACCGTCACTGGCTTGCAACGAGAGTTATTTTAAAAAGAAGATCATCAACTGGGATCCTGTCAACATGAAACTCAAATAGCATGATCTCTAGCATAAAATCAGCAGCCCTGCATGCATGTCTCTTCATAGGCATGCATGCAGCGGCTCAGATTCCGGAAGGGAAAAAAGTAATCAGCTCCCTTTACATCTATGACTTGACTTCGGAGAAATCAACAATGGTCTTGGAAGAAGAACGTCACTTTGAAGCACCGAACTGGTCGAGAGACGGCAAATTCCTCCTGATCAACAGCAACGGACTCCTGGAAAAAATTAGTCCCAACGGCAAAAAAATGGGTATCCTTCCTACCGGAAAAGTCTCCAAGGCCAACAACGACCACGGCTTCAGCTTTGATGGCAGCACCCTGTATATTTCAAGTGGAAAGTCTGAAATCAAAGAACACACTTCATTTATTTACAAGGTTGCCGCAACCGGTGGTGAACCCGAACTCATTACTCCCCTCAGCACTTCCTACTGGCACGGTGTATCCCCCGACAACCGTAAAATCGTTTATTGCGCAGCCAGAAACGGCAATTATGATGTGTACCAGATGGATGTAAATGGTGGTGAGGAAGTCAGGCTGACCAAGGAAGAAGGCCTCGACGACGGACCGGAATACAGTCCGGATGGCCGCTATATCTACTTTAATTCTTTCCGCACCGGGCGGATGCAGATCTGGCGGATGCTTGCAGATGGCAGCCATCCTGAGCAGATGACATTCGACAATTACTCCAACTGGTTTGCCCATGTTTCCCCCAACAACAAGGTGGCCACCATCATCACCTACCTGGAAGACCAGCAACAGGCCCACCCCTTTGGCCGGCAGGTTAAACTCCGGCTCCTTGATTTGAATACCAAGGCTGTCAAAGACCTCACCGAAGCCTTTTATGGAGGTCAAGGCACCATCAATGTGCCTTCCTGGAACCCCGGAGGCACCCAATTTGCCTATGTTCGGTATGCTTTGAAGGATTAAAATCTTGTAAACTTTTTAGGGACGAGACAAATCATTAAACCTGTAAACTTTTTTTAGGACGAGTCACAATTACACCCCTCCTGGCCAGGAGGGGTGCCGAGACAAATGAACGAAGTGAATTTGTTGAGGCGGGGTGGTGGGATCTTTACAGATAATCCACCACCCCGTCACCTGCCTTCGGCAGGCAAGCTCATTCGCCTGCACCTCCGGTGCAGCCTCATTCGTGCCACCCCTCCTATCCAGGAGGGGAGTTTGAAAAAAAACTCCCTCAGCTAAATTTTTTTTGACTGGTTGAAATTTATCCATTTACTTTGTATTTCAAAGTACTTTTAATCTATTAAAATGAATAAAACAAAGGAACAACTGGAAGCCATCAAAGAGATGCGCAACATGATGGAAAGATCTTCCCGATTTCTCTCGCTGAGTGGCTTGGCGGGTGTAGCCATTGGTGTAATTGCATTGATGGGGGTTTTTGCATTTTTTCTCAAAGTGGATATTTCCCCTTGGCAGCCAGTCCATCCGGATGTTTTATTTGCCACAGCACCGGAAGGGGTCATTTCAAACCTGGATTTCCTGTTGAAGGATGCAATGCTGATCCTGGCATGTTCATTGGCGGTAGGCATCTGGATGTCAGCCAATAGGGCAAGAAAAAACAAGCACAGCTTGTGGGACGCACCAGCCAAGCGGTTGCTTATCAACCTGATGATTCCACTGTTAAGCGGAGGTATACTTTGCTTGATTTTCATTGACAAAGGTTTGAGTCCGTACCTGGCATCAATGACACTGGTTTTTTATGGCCTGGCATTGGTCAATGCCAGCAAATACAGCCTGGATGAAATCCGAAATTTGGGGCTGATGGAAATCTTGTGCGGACTGCTCGCAGCCTGGGAACCAAAATATGGGGTATTGATTTGGGGAATAGGATTTGGGCTGCTGCATATTGGATATGGTCTATTGATCCATTCAAAACAAAAACAGTGAAAACAGTTATCGGTGCACTGAACAAAGCCTTTGAAAGCCGCATCAGACTGGGTATCATGTCCATACTGATGGTGAACGATGCAGTCGACTTCAATACCCTCAAGGAACAATTGCAAATGACAGACGGAAATCTGGCCAGTCACCTTGCCGCATTAGAAAAAGCAAACTTCATCATCATCAACAAACAATTCATCGGCAAAAAACCAAATACTTCCTATCAAGCTTCAACAGAAGGGAGAAAAGCATTTACTGAACACTTGGATGCCCTGGAAAAATTCATCAGACAGTCCTCCAACCTTTAATCGAAATAACCCTCAATACCATCAACATGAGCCAAACAAACGAAAACCTCCAACAGCAAATCCATGCCTCCGTAGACAATCCCAAAGCATTGGAAACACTTTTCAGAAACAACAAACAGACATTCCAACAGGCATTCAACAATATTTTTCAGGAGGTTAAAGACAATCCGGTTGCACAAAGCTGGCACGAAAGACTGAACTACCGGGAAGAGGAAATATCATGGGGCAGCAAAATCGAATTGCTCCTGCTATTTGCCGGAGCCTTCGTAACCGGACTCATCATCAAAATTCCGCATTGGGCTGGATTGGATCAAGAAAACTTTCTACCCAGAAACATAGGACTGGCCATACTCCCAATCATCATCCTGTATTTATCCTGGAAGCAAAAGTTGTCTAGTAAAACTATGTTGTTTCCTTTGGCAGGTATCGCCATTGCTGCCATTTACATCAATTTGGTTCCTAACCCCGCGAAAAGCGATTCTATCACATTGGCTTGCATTCATTTGCCCCTGTTCCTATGGAGTTTGCTGGGATTCACCTTCATTGGCGGAAAACTGAACAATAACGAAGCTAAAATAAGCTTCCTACGGTACAATGGTGATCTGGTGGTGATGTCTGCCGTAATCATGCTGGCAGGAGTATTGTTTACTGGCATTAACTTCGGATTATTCCAACTGACAGGGATTAATTTTCAACCTTTCTTTGAAAATTATATCGTCATTTGGGGACCTGCATCCGTTCCTTTGTTTGCGACTTTCCTGGTCAAGAACAATCCATTGCTGGTCAACAAAATCTCACCGGTCATAGCCAAAATCTTCACCCCACTGGTGCTGGTTACCCTGCTTGGCTTTTTGTTTGCGGTGGTAACCACTTCCAAAAACATCTACCAGGACCGGGAGTTTCTGCTCACATTCAACGGATTACTCATAGGCGTGATGGCAATTATCATTTTTTCGGTCACTGAAGCCGCAAAATCTGTCAACAGCAATTTCAATCTTGTCATGCTTATTGCCTTGTCGGTTCTGACCATCATTGCCAATGGCATTGCGCTATCTGCCATCGGTTTCAGGCTGATGGAATATGGTGCCACACCCAATAGGCTGGCAGTTTTGGGTTCCAACATCCTGATCTTTCTGCATCTGATTGCTGTTGCCCGACAGTTGATCCTGCTGTTCCGGAAAAAATCAAACCCCATACAGCTGGAAAACACCATTGGCTATTTTCTGCCAGCTTACAGCATCTGGGCCGCATTCGTTACATTTATATTGCCCCTGCTGTTCCAATACAAGTAAAACCAAAACCGGCAGGCGTAAACACTACATGAAAAAACTTTTGCTGTTATGCCTGCCGGCCATTTTACTATTGGCCTTCAAACCCAAGGAAATCAAATGGGTGGCCATTGGTGATTCCATCACCTACCTCAATGACCATCAAAATGAAACCGGGAACAGAATTACCAAAGGCTATATGACCATGGCGGCTGAAAAGATGCCAGAACTGAAATATACCAACAAGGGATACAATGGGTGGACTGCCACGCGGATTGCAGCAGAAATAGAAAAGCTAGGATTGGAGCCGGCTGACCTCTACACCGTATTTTTGGGAACCAATGACTGGTGGGGATCCAAACCGCTAGGCACCATCGATGATTACCTCAACAATACTGGCGCAGCCACTATCCATGGCGCCTTCCGTATCATCATCAACAAACTCAGAAGCCTCAATAAAAATGCAGCCATTGTGTTGATCACACCGATGCAACGGGTGGATTTTGTATACATCAACAATTATAAAAACAGTGCTTGGGGATCTTACCGCGACAAAAACGGATTGCTGTTGGAGCAAGTTGCCAATGCCATCGCTGCCATTGGGGCGAGGGAAGGCATCCCTGTAGTGGATTTATACCATGAGCGGAAGATAAATCACCGTAAACTCGTTCACTTCAAAAGGCTTAAAGACCCATCCACAGGGCAATACAAGGATTACCGCTATCCGGCATTCATTGACATTCCATTTGACCCCCAAAAAGATGAATACCCTTATCCGGAGGATGCCATCAATATAACTTACGATGGTTTACATCCTTCAGATAAGGGTTATGCATTCATCACCAACAAACTGCTGGCGGTATTCAAAAAAATCAACTTTCAGTAGTCAGCTGTTTGATGAATGGCTGATCATAAAACCGTTTGCCGGTAGCCTTGTACAAGGCGTTCGCCAAAGCAGCAAATACTGGCGGGAACGGGGGCTCACCCAAACCGGTAGGGTCAATGCCATTTTGAACAAAATGAACATCAATATTTTTCGGTGCTTCACGATGCCTGATCATGCGGTATTGGTTGAAATTCTTTTTTTGCGGCTCTCCATTTTCAAAAGTCATTTCACCAAAGAGGCAATTGCCGATTCCATCTACAACAGCACCTTCAACCATGTTCTTGGCACCTTCCGGATTCACCACCACACCACAATCCAATGCTGAAACAACATTTTCAACTACTGGCATGCCATCTTTCATGCTGAGATCAAGCACATGCGCTGCATAGGAATTGTGACAGAAATAAGCTGCCACACCGCGTTTGTCTAATTTGCCTTTCCAACCTGATTTATCGCGCACCAGCTCCAGCACAGCCATGTATCGTGCAGCATCGTACTCATTGTTTTTTCCAACAGGTTGCTCTTTGGCCTTTTTCATCAAAGACAACCTGAATTCAATCGGATCCTGTCCGGTTTTCTCTGCCAACTCATCGAGGAAAGATTGCTCTGCCGCAGCAATAAAATTAGAGCGTGGTGCACGGAAAGCTCCGATAGTGATGTTTGAATTAATCACCCAACTCTCTGCGAGATAATTGGCAAAAGCGCCGGCAGGAAACCTGTTTTCATGAACCGCAGTTTCAGGAATACCACCACCTTTAACATGGAATGCAGTGATGTTGTTGGCCGCATCCAACGCTGCCCTGTAGGTTACCTGATAAGCGGGTCTGTAAATGCCATTGGTCATATCGTCTTCACGGCTGTATATCAATTTCACCGGTGCTTTGATGCGCTGGGAAATGACTCCTGCCTCAACAATGAAATGGCAATAAGCCCTCCGGCCAAAACCTCCACCCATCCGGGCGAGCTGGATATCAATTTTATCAGCCGCGATACCCAACCTGGCGGCAATAGTTGGTGCAATGAAATCAGGTGCCTGTGTTGGTGCCACAAAAAATGCCTTGTCGGCTGTAACGTTGGCAAAGCAACTGATAGGCTCCATTGTATTATGGGCAAGGAAAGGAGCGGAGTATGTCCTTTCCAGAATGGTATGCGCTTGTGCAAACGCCCCTTCAGGATCACCATCCTTTCTCAGCACTCTACCCGGTTTAGCTGCAGCAGCAGCCATGGCCTCGAGGTGTCCGGATGTGCTTTCCAACCCTGCTGGTATGGTTTCTTCGCGTTTATTACCACCAAAACCAGCCACCATTTCTTTTGATTCAGCAATAGGCTCCCACTGTGCCCGGAGTACCTTGCGGGCATTCATAACTTCCCACGTGGAATTACCCACAATAACCACCAACTCGTTAAAAGTCCGGGCATCAAACATGGCCCTTGCATAATCATCGTTATAGACCTTAATGTTGAAAACCTCTTTAATTCCGGGCATTTTCAATGCCTCAGCAGCATCAAAGGATTTCAGTTTCATGCCAAATGCCGGCGGCCTTTCCGCCATGGCAATGAGCATGCCGGGTACTTTGTAGTCCATGGTGAACAAGGGCTTGCCACTTACAATATTTTTACCAACAACATTCTTGGTAGGCTTTCCAATCAGGCTAAAATCTGCTTTGGCTTTCAATTCAGGCTTGGCCGGAACAGGCATCTTAGCAGCAATCGCTGCAAGTGAACCAAAGCTGGCCTGTTTGCCTGTTGCCTTGTGTGACACCAGGCTTCCGCTGGCACTGAGTTCAGCTGCAGGAACATTCCATTGTTGCGCTGCAGCAGCAATCAACATCATCCTGGCTGTTGCACCAGCATTGCGGAGGGTGTTCCAACCCGCTCTAATCGACTGACTACCACCAGTAAACTGACGCCTGAAAGTAGGTGTATCATACTTGGCCATCTCCACCGTAACGTCTTTCCAATCGGCTGCCAGCTCTTCTGCGATGATCATCGGCATGGAAGTCATGACGTTTTGCCCGAACTCGGGATTGGGACACTGGATCTTGATCTTATTGTCGGCTGTAATCTGGATATAGCCATTCACCAAAACCCACTCCGGTGCCGCTTCACCGGCAGCCATCACTTCAATGGGCTTTAGACTCATAAACCAGCTGGCTCCAATCATCATACCGCCTCCGGAAAGAGAGGATACTTTCAAAAATGAACGTCTGTTGTATTGTTTCTTTTGTGATTCCATGACTCAATTATTTTTGCTTTACAGCGGTTTTGATGGCAGCCTTGATACGGGTATAAGTTCCACACCTACAGATATTCCCATTCATAGCCTGTTCAATTTGCTCATCAGTAGGATTGGGTGTCTTCTTCAGCAGCGCAGCCGCGGTCATGATCTGCCCGGTCTGGCAATAACCACATTGGGCCACATCATGCTCGAGCCAAGCTTTCTGAAGAGGATGGTCGCCATTTTTAGACAGCCCCTCAATGGTAGTGATTTCACTGGCACCAACGGCAGAAACAGGAAGTTGGCAGGCGCGGATGGCGTTACCGTTGAGGTGGATGGTACAAGCGCCACAGGAGGCAACACCACATCCATATTTCGTTCCCTGCATGTCGAGGTGGTCGCGCAGCACCCAAAGCACAGGCGTTGCGGGGTCGAGATCTACTGTTTTCGTTTGTCCGTTTACCCGGAGTTTGAATATGGCCATATTGATGGATTTCGAGTTTCTATAAAATTACAACTTTAAACACCCATCAATCTTGCAAAAATCAAAGAATAGTATGTAAAAAACAAGCCAGCTAATTCAGTGAACAATAATGTCCATTTGCTTTAGCTTTGAAAAATGAATCATAAGCAACAGTTCAGGTGCAGCTGTTTAGGGAACCCATTCAAAATGGCGCCATGAAGGTCAACGGCCAACACTACCGAACCATCTGGGTAAATGAAAATGATGCAACATGCATCATGATCATTGACCAGCGCCACCTGCCTCACCGTTTTGTACTGGAAGAAATCAGAACTGTTGACGCTATGGCGGTGGCCATCAAAGACATGCACCTCCGTGGGGCGGGACTCATTGGTGCGGCAGCCGGTTTTGGCATCTACCTGGCAGCTGTCAATGCTGCTGCAACAGAATCTATTCAAACGGTCATTCACTCAGCGGGCAAACAATTGATGGCCACCAGACCCACTGCCGTCAACTTGGCATGGGCAGTTCACCGGCAATGGGAAGTGCTGGAATCTGAAAATAACCGTGAAGCAATCATTCAAAAAGCATTGGAAACTGCCTTGCTAATGGCAGATGAAGACGCAGGAGCTTGTGCTGCAATCGGACTGGCAGGATTACCACTGATTGAAGCTTTGAGCAGACAGAAAAACGGACAACCCGTCAATATCCTCACCCATTGCAATGCAGGCTGGCTGGCCTTTGTAGACCATGGATCAGCACTGGCTCCAGTTTATGCAGCACATGACAAAGGCATTGACGTGCATGTATGGGTGGATGAAACCCGACCCAGAAATCAAGGCGCATCTCTCACTGCCTGGGAACTGAATATGCATGGTGTACCCCATACCATCATTGCAGACAATACCGGAGGCCACCTCATGCAACATGGTATGGTTGATCTGGTGATCGTGGGAACTGACCGCACAACACTAACCGGCGATGTGGCCAACAAAATCGGCACCTACCTCAAAGCGTTGGCAGCCAAAGACAATGGAGTTCCATTTTATGTGGCCCTGCCTTCATCCAGCTTCGATTGGCAGCTACAGGATGGCGTTAAAGAAATTGAGCTTGAAGAAAGAAATCCGGATGAATTGCATTTTATGGAAGGCTTGTGTGACGAAGAAATCAAAAAAATCCGGGTGACCCCGGAGGGAAGTCCTGCTTTGAATATCGGATTTGATGTGACACCCGCGCGACTCGTCACCGGACTGATAACCGAACGCGGCATTTGCAGGGCAGACAAGGAAAGTATTCTACAACTGTTTCCTGAAAAATACACGCATGGATGAAGGCTATATCAAATACCATTGCCACTGGGATAAAAAACAGTGCATCACCCCAGAGGAAATCGACACCATCAACCACTGGCGAAACATCCTCTTTAGTCATGGACTAATTGGAATGTACAGCAATGGCATTGGTTTCGGGAACATCAGCATCAGGCACCAACACAATACCTTCCTGATTTCAGGTTCAGCAACCGGTGGCTTAACTCAGTTGAATGAAACCCACTATGCCAGGGTAACCAGCTTTAACCTGGATACCAATGAACTATGTTGCGAAGGACAGTCCGTCGCTTCCTCTGAATCCCTTACCCATGCAGCCTTGTATGCCATCGATCCAGCTATCCAAGCTGTTGTTCATGTTCACCACCATGGTTGTTGGCTAAAGGGACTTAACTGCCTGCCTACTACACCAACAGACATTGCATACGGCACTCCTGAAATGGCCACTGCTGTTCAATCCTGCTACACCCAATATAAAAACACAAGCAACCTCATTTTCATGGCCGGACATGAAGACGGCATCATCAGTGTCGGACAAACACCTGAACAGGCAGCCGGATTCCTGCTGCAGTTGCTGCAGGAAGTATCTTGAGTTCCACATAGACACAATTCTTTGAATTTCGTAAGTTATGCTTTGATTTAAACTACACTGGAAGCGTTAATATCCTTACTATTGCAAAGGAAGTCGGTCGAATTGATGCATTCAAATGGGTGATTCACAAAGCATAGCAGAACTGTACAGCAAACACAATATGGGCCAACCGGCTAACCTGCCCGGTGGGTTGGGGCATTTCAATGTTTTTAAACTCGACCCCTTTGTAGGTTCAAAAGCCAATCCCATACCCTACAAGAAACGCGATTATTACAAAATCACGCTGGTGCAGGGTCAGGGAAGGGTACACTATGCTGATAGGGTGATTGAAGTCAAGCAACAGGCACTCACATTTACCAATCCACAAATTCCCTATAGCTGGGAAAATACGGAGCAGATCAGCGGCGGATATTTCTGCATTTTCACCGACCACTTCTTTCACCAATTCGGCAACCTCAAACAATATTCCGTTTACCAACCACAGGGTACACATGTATTCGAGCTCACCGACGAACAACTTAACGAAGTAATCCCAATCTTTGAGCGCATGCTTATGGAAATTGGATCCGATTACCTGCACAAATACGACGTGCTGCGCAACCAGGTTTTTGAACTCTTGCATTTTGCAATGAAGCTGGAACCCGCAACACATATGAGCCATCAGCCGATTACTGCCGCGAGTCGCATTACTGGACTCTTCACGGAACTGCTTGAGCGGCAATTTCCTATTGATGAAAACCACCAGACCATGCAGTTGCGGATGGCATCAGACTATGCCGAACAACTAGCAGTCCATGTCAATCACCTGAACAGCGCTGTCAAAGAAACCACCGGCAAAACCACCACCCAGCTCATCACCGACCGCATTCTCAAGGAAGCCAAAATCCTGCTCAAATTCAGCAACTGGAACATCTCTGAAATAGCCTTTGCCCTGGGCTTCAACGAAGTGACCCACTTCAGCAATTTCTTCAAAAAACAGACAGGAGTCAGTCCCATCCGTTTCAGAAAAGGAATTGAATCGTAAGAATAAATTCACTTTTTGTGAAATTGTACATATCAGATTTGAAGTAAGCATTG
This sequence comes from Bacteroidota bacterium, assembly GCA_039805815.1. Taxonomy (GTDB): domain Bacteria; phylum Bacteroidota; class Bacteroidia; order Chitinophagales; family Chitinophagaceae; genus Pollutibacter. The sequence continues at coordinate 11,596 of JBDLTO010000394.1, forward strand.
ATTTTTTCAATAAGGAACTTAACTACAAAAAGGTTTCTCTGAAAATTATCATCTAAATCGATGCTTTTCCATAATTTGACCAAAACAAACGCAAGCTCATGAAATCTTCACCCAAGTCCACCAAGCGTATACTCAAGAGGGTTATGCTGTTCATCACAGCCGGGTTTCTCACAGGTATTTACACACTCATTTCCGCTTTTGTCCCATCCCAGGACCCCGGAACACCTCCCGATCCAAACCGCTTTTCCAAAGTGGTGCTGACCGAAGCCGGCAAGCTGGATGAACCTATGGAAATGACTTTTCTGCCCAACAACAAGATCCTGATTGTAGAACGCAAGGGCGGGGTAAAAATCATTGACGGAAAATCAGGTGACGTCAAACTGATTGCCACGATTCCGGTCAATACCAAGTACAAAAACAAACAAGGTGTGGTGCGTGAAGCGGAAGAAGGATTGATGGGTGTGATTGCCCACCCGAAATATGCAGAAAACAATTGGATCTACCTCTATTACGCAGACCCTTCAGATACCAAACATGTATTGACGCGCTGGGAACTGAAAGGGGAACAACTCATCCAATCCAGCAAGAAAGTGGTGCTGGAAGTCCCTACTCAACGGGAAGAGTGCTGCCACACAGGTGGCGGTATGGTCTTCGACCCACAAGGCAATCTGCTGCTCACCGTGGGCAACAACACGGTAAACCCCCGTTCCGGCACTTCCAACCTCGATGACCGTCCGGGTCAGGAAAACAACGACGACCAACGCGCACCGGGCAATACCAATGACCTGCGGGGCAAGATCCTCCGCATCCATCCTGAAAACGACGGCAGCTACACCATCCCGGCAGGCAATCTTTTCCCTACCGGCACTCCTAAAACAAGGCCTGAAATCTATACCATGGGGCACCGCAATCCCTGGAGACCAACCCTCGACACCAAAACAGGTTACCTCTATTGGGGTGAAGTGGGGCCCGATGCCTCTGATGATACCCGCAGAGGTCCTAAAGGCTATGATGAATTCAACCAGGCCAAAGGGCCGGGTTTCTTCGGCTGGCCATATTTCATAGGCAACAACATCCCTTATGTTGAATTCAACCATGCAGACAGCAGCTTTGGGCAACCATTTGATGTCAATAAACCGGTTAACAAGTCCCGAAACAATACCGGACTGATTGAACTCCCCAAGCCTGTTCCGGCCATGATTTGGTATCCATACGGACTTTCTGATGAATTCCCCCTCTTGGGTGCAGCAGGACGCAGTGCTACTGGCGGACCGGTTTACAGAAGAACTGATTATCCACTGGCGAAAAGGCCTTTCCCTGCCTATTATGAAGGCAAATGGCTGATTGTAGAATTCATGCGGGGTTGGATCATGTCTGTAACGATGGATGAAAAAGGCGACTACAAAAGCATGGAGCGTTTCCTGCCTGATTTGAGTTTCAGCTCGGCTATTGATATGGATTTTGGTCCGGAAGGCGACCTCTACGTACTGGAATATGGCTCAGCCTGGTTCAAAGGCAATCCCAACGCCCATCTGGTGCGTGTGGAATACAATGCCGGCAACCGCGCTCCCGTTGTGGAGGCAAGTGCAATGAAGTCGTCGAGCGCCATCCCCCTAAAAACCCAACTGAGCAGCAAAGGCACAAAAGACTTTGATGGGGATCAGCTGAAATACCAATGGAAACTGACAGGCGGAGGAACAACCCGCATACTTCAG
>JBDLTO010000395.1:0-10061 GCA_039805815.1 Bacteroidota bacterium
ATCATCATGCTGGCCATCTCCCACCTGATGCTGCGCAATCGCCTGCCTAATGGGGCAGAATGGAAACAACTGGCGGTTTACGGACTGCTGAACATCACCATCTACCTGGGCATGTATGTGATTGCCATGCAGGATGTTTCTGCCGGATTGGGCAGCCTGGCTGTTGCCATCAATCCGGTCATCATTACTACGGTGGGCCTGTTGTGGAACCGACAGGCTATCGGCCTGCGCATCGCCGGTTCGCTGCTGCTGGGTTTTTGCGGAGTTGCCGTAGCGGCCTATCCTTTGCTACAAGGAAGCCATGCCACCATCTCGGGTATTGCTTTGCTGCTTGCAAGCATGCTGGTCTATTCGGCAGGTACACTGTACTTTCAACGAAAGCATTGGAACCAACTGCATTTGCTCACCATCAACGGATGGCAAACCCTACTGGGGGGGCTGTTCCTGCTACCATTCACCGCTTATTACTGGAAAAACGGCAGCAACCTCTTCAATCCGATATTCTGGTTGTCCACCACATGGTTGGCCATCGGCGTTTCCATCGGGGCTGTGCAGACTTGGATTTACCTACTCAAAACCAGTGGCACCAAGGCTTCCTATTGGTTGTTCCTGAGTCCGATATTCGGATTTATTTATGCCAGCATCCTCATGCAGGAACAGATTGGAGTCTGGACTGTAACAGGCACCATATTCGTACTGGCTGGCTTGTATTTGGGCACTAAAAGGAATGCATAAACTGATTAACTTTTCAGTATTTTCATGGCACCCAAAATCAACTGCACATGAACAAGCGTTTTGCTCTCCCAGAAGACTGGTCGATTGTTGTTACCGGCTTCCTCATTATTGCCCTCGTCATCTTCGGCTTCCCACTGATATCCCCAACCTATGGCTGGAAAAATACCGGTGAATTGGCTGAAAAAGTATTCACCGGTTATAACATTAAAGTTGCCTTGCACCTGTTTATCTGCCTGTTTGCATTGGCAATTATCCTTGCATTAATCAGCGGCAAACCGATAAAACCAGTGCTCAAAGGGTTCCCAATAGTATACTTGCTGACCACCCTGGCCCTGATCCTCGCCGGTAATGCCTTCCTGAAAGACTGGAACCTGGAAGCTGTGATATTTAGTCTCCTCATTGGTCTGATAATTCGGAATGTTTTCGTCGTGCCCGAATGGCTGAAGGCATCCCTCTCCACTGAGTCTTTTGTCAAAATCGGACTGGTACTCCTGGGTAGTTCCGTGATTTTTGGAGATATCCTCAAAGCAGGCTCTCTTGGTCTCATCCAAGCCCTCGTAGTAGTGGTTTCGGTATGGTATTTTGCTTACTGGATAGCTAAAAAATTGGGGGTGGATGAAGAAATGTCGATTATGATTTCCAGCGCTGTATCCATCTGTGGTGTTTCAGCAGCCATTGCCACAGCAGGAGCCATCAAAGGTGATTCGAAGAAACTCAGCTATGTGATCTCCATCGTTCTCATCACTGCTATTCCCATGATCATTTTCATGCCGATGCTGGCCAACCTCTTGGGTTTGCCGGAAGCAGTGGCAGGTGCCTGGATAGGCGGAACCATCGATACCAGCGGGGGCGTCATTGCTTCCGGAACACTGGTAGGGGAAGAGGCCCTCAAGATCAGTACCATCGTGAAATTCTCACAAAATGTACTGTTGGGTCTGGCTGCTTTTGCCATCAGCATTTATTGGACCTACAAAGGAAAATCAACCGAAACAGGTGAAAAGGCAAAACCCAATGCCGCCGTGATCTGGGAAAGGTTTCCCAAGTTTGTTATCGGATTCATTGCAGCTTCACTGCTCTTTTCCTTCTTCATTGATGCCGATACCAACAATGCAGTAAAGGGTCACCTAAAAGCATTGCAGGGAGTCTGGTTTGCACTGGCATTCACCAGCATCGGATTGGAAACGGATTTCAGGGAACTGTTCAACGGACAGGGCAAGAAACCACTTTATGCCTTTCTGATTGCGCAACTGTTCAACATAGGCGTAACCCTGTTGGTGGCGTGGATGCTGTTCAAATAGATTGACGGAATACTCCGCAAATAAAAACGGGGACGCATAAATGCATCCCCGTTTTTTATTTTCCAGAATAGCTTATTTCTTTCTTGTAGCAATCACATCAAACATACTCATCAATCTGCCGGTAGCGGTGTTGTCGTCTTTTTTAGTGAGTGTTACACTTACATCATATCCTGCGATGGAGAATTCAAAAACGAGGTTCTCACCATCCAGCTTTACAGAAGCCATATCCTTCTCTGTAGTAGATCCTGGTTCAGTGAAATATCCTTTCCAATTACCGTCTTTCTTTTCAAAACGAACAGGCACTGTAGCATCTCCGTTGGGAGTCTCTTTTACGAGTGCATCCCACTTACCTTCAAAATAAGAACCTGGGGCTGCAGCTGCTTCTTTAATACGCTTAGCTTCCATGGAAAACATATCCATCAGGCTACCAGTGGCATTGTCATCATCCTTTTTTGTGAGGTGACCGGTGAGATCATAACCCGCAGTATTGAAGGCAAAATTGATTCTGCCACCACCCATGAAAACGGTATCCATTTTCTTCTCCTGCTTGGATTCAAGGTCTGTAAAATAACCCAACAATTTGCCATCCTTCCTTTCAAAACGGGCAGGCAAGGTTACATTACCATTGGGTGTCTCTTTCACCAGTACTTCCCACTTACCAAGGAAATAACTGTCATCGGCTGTTTGCGCCTGCAAGGCTGTAAGAGAGAGCAGTGAAACAACCAAGAGATTGAATAGAACTTTCATAACGACTGTGTTTTTATTTTAGTGAAATTAACCATTTTCAACACAAAAAGTTGATGCGCCAGGTTAAGAAGAGGATAAATCGTGGCTGAAGTTTTCTTCCAGACAAATTTAGACGACTCTAAATCATTCCTGAATAACCTCTTTTCCAATCAAATCCCAAAGGTTTCCATACAAATCTTTGAAAACCAATACTTTGCCATAGGGCATGACTTCGGGAGCCCTGACGATCTCTACCTGGTGGGAAAGGAGCCTGGCATAGTCTTCATCAAAAGTGTCCGTATGCAAAAAAAGAAAGACACGGCCACCACTCTGGTTTCCGATAGCCTGCTGCTGCACTTCTGAAGCAGCCTTAGCCAACAGCAGCTGGCAACTTCCGTCTCCAGGGGAAACAAGCACCCAACGCTTGGTTTCACTCAACACCTCATCATGAACAAGTGTAAACCCCAACACCTGCGTGTAATAATCAATGGCCCTATCGTAGTTGTCTACAACCAGGGCCATGTGTGCCAATTTTTTCATGTCTATTCTGCTTCCTTTAATGGATCTTGTTCAATAAAAGGTTGTTTGTAAATCCGCTTCCCAGTGGCTTTGTAAATGGCATTGGCAACTGCTCCGCCGGTTGGAGGAAGAGCCGGCTCACCAAGACCGGTAGGATCTTTGCCATTGTCAACAAAACTGGCATCAACTTCTGGTATGCCTTTCATGCGCACATGCCTGTAAGCATTGAAATTCTTTTGTTCGGGCTCGCCATTGTTGAAGCTGAGTTTTCCATACATGGCATGTCCGAATCCGTCAAGTATACCGCCCATAACTTGCTGTTGGGCTCCTGATGAATTGATGACAATTCCACAATCTGAAACAGCTGTGATCTTCTTCACCACTGGCTTTCCGGCTTCCATCACCACATCACAAACCTGACCTACATAGGAGGCATGTGAAAAATAAACACTGAATCCCTGGGCTACACCTGGCTTCTTGCCCCACTGTGATTTCTCCGCAACGGCTTTGATCACATGCTCCATGCGGTCAATATCATACCTAACTGGTCCGGCTGGCGCTGTTCTGGCTTTTTGCAGCAACTCCAGTCTCAACTGAACCGGATCCTTTCCCATGGCTTCAGCTACCTCATCGAGGAAACTCTGTTCAGCACAGGCGAGAAAATTTGTAACTGGTGCACGCCATGCTCCAGTTGTAATGGGAGAACTGTGGTCTACAGAATCAATCAGCAGGTTATCAATTGAACCGGAAGGGAAATTGTTTTCCCTGGTAGAGTTGCCTACATTGATACCTACTCCCCTGAGCTTATATCCGGTAAGATTACCCTGTGCATCGATGGCCGCCTCAAACCTGTATCTCACGGCTGGTCTGTAACTGCCGCCACCCATATCGTCTTCGCGGGTCCAGATGAGTTTGACCGGTTTCTTGATGATGGATGAAACTTCTGCTGCTTCCACTACATAATCAAACTTCAAGCGGCGACCAAAACCACCACCCAGGCGGGTGATATCGACAGTAATTTTGTTCTCAGGGATTTTAAGCAAATCGGATACCGCTTTGCGGGCAGAACCCGGGGTTTGTGTGGGTCCAACCAACTCAACGCCGTCGGGTCTGACATCAGCAAAGAAATTCATCGGTTCGATGGGATTGTGGGGGATGAACGGGCACTCAAACTCCCGTTTGATCACTTTTGCCGCTTTACTAAAGGCTGCTTCCACATCCCCTTCTTTTCGGTTGACCTTTGCATCTGTCCTGTTCATCATGCTGGTAAACAAAGCATCATGGTCTGTTGAACTTTCTGGCTTGGTACCAGGTATGGGCTCATAACTGATGTCAAGCGCCTTGCGGGCTTTCAGCACCGCCCAGGTGGATGTTCCCACCACAGCTACATTATTTTTGAACGTGGCCACATGGGTAACACCTGGCATGGCCTTTGCAGCCTTATCATTCACCAACTTAATTTGGGTTCCGAATGCAGGCGGGCGCTGAATCACAGCATACATCATGCCTTCCCGGTAGAAATCGAGTCCGAATAAACCCTTGCCGGTAACAATATTTTTATTTTCTACATTGCGGATAGGCTTTCCGATGAGTTTGAAACTTTTATGGTCCTTCAGTTTCACTTCTGGCGGAACAGGCAATTTGGCTGCATCCATGACAAGCTCTCCATAACCGGCCTTCTTACCAGTGGCTTCATGCATCACCATACCTTCTGAAGCGGTACATTCAGCCGGCGATACGCGCCAACGGCTGGCTGCAGCAGTTACCAGCATGAGTCTGGCAGCAGCTCCGGCATTACGCAGTCTCTTCCAGGAATGGGGAACAGCTCCACTTCCACCAGTAAGCTGGCGCTCAAAGCGATTGGTATCTAATGGGGCCTGCACCACAACTACCTTGTTCCAGTCGGCATCAAGCTCCTCAGCCACGATCATGGCAAAAGATGTTTTGATGTTTTGTCCGAGTTCCGGATTAGGAGACGCGATGGTGACTGTTCCGTCAGGGGCAATGGACAAATAACTGTTGAAATCATGTTTCAGTCCCTCAACAAACTGACCCTGTACCGGTCCGGCCATCAGGTCTTCAAAAAGCGTGAAACCCAGCAGGAGTCCGCCTCCAGAGAGAGAAACTTTCTTCAGAAAATCCCTTCTTTCGTTGTGTATTGTTTGTTCCATGATTATTTCGTTTTTTTACTGGCTACCAAAACAGCTTCACGGATGCGGTGATAGGCTGCACAACGGCACAGATTGCCGTTCATCGCTGTTTCAACCTGTTCCACTGTGGGATTGGGGGTTTTCTTCAAAAAAGCGGCTGCAGTCATGATCTGTCCAGCCTGGCAATATCCACACTGGGGCACATCCACCTCATCCCAGGCTTGTTGCAACGGGTGATCCCCCTTTTCAGACAATCCTTCGATGGTGATTACTTTGGATGTGCCAACTGATGACACAGGCGTCAGACATGCACGTGTGGCATTGCCATTCAGGTGAATTGTGCATGCACCGCAGGAACCTATGCCACATCCGAATTTTGTTCCTACCAACCTGAGGTTATCGCGCAGCACCCAGAGCAGCGGTGTATCTGCTGCCACATCCACCTTGAGTGCTTTACCATTTACGTTGAGTGTATATACCGGCATGGATTTTATTTTTGAAATTATGATTTCAGTAAAAACCGTTCACTTATTGTTTAAGGAAAACTTTGGAATAATTGATTTTTAATGCATCCATATAGGGCATGTGTTTTTCCACACGCTTCTTGAAGGCTGGAAAGTCCTTGGGAGCCTTGGGCGACCAGGCAGTTTCAGACAAGGCCAATGCCCTGGGATAGGTCATGTACTCCGCATACCTGATATTGCTGATGTATTCGGTCCATACATTTGCCTGTATACCCACAACATATTTTGTTTCCGCTGCAGTAAGTTCTGGAAGATCAGGTTCGAAAGAATAACATTTTGACAAAGGAAGATCACCGCCAATTGCCAGGGGCTCTGTCTTGGGATCTCCCTGATAATAATCCAGGTAAAAGAAATTGTTGGGAGACATCACCACATCGTGGTTCTGTTTGGCCGCTTCCACTCCACCTTTTACCCCTCTCCAAGACATCACCATGGCGTTAGGCGACAAACCGCCTTCCAGGATTTCATCCCACCCAAGCAGTTTCTTGCCTTTTGAAGTAACGAACTTGTCGATCCGGCGTATAAAATAACTCTGTAACTCATCTTCATCCTTCAACCCCAGTTTTTTCATGAGGTCTTGACAGAACCTACTTTCTCTCCATTGTGTTTTGGGGCACTCATCACCACCGATGTGGATATATTGCCCTGGGAACAAGGCCATTACTTCGGTCAGCACATCTTGCAAAAAAGTAAATGTCTCCTCTCTGGGTGCTAGCACATCTTCTGAAACACCCCACCGGGTGGCCACTTGATAAATCTTATCCGGATTACAGCCAAATTGTGGATAGGCGGCGAGAACAGCCTGGGAATGGCCTGGCATTTCAATCTCAGGAATGACATTGATATATTTGCTGGTAGCATAGGCCACAATATCCTTTATTTGATCCTGTGTATAGAAACCACCATAAGACTTACCATCGAATTTCTTATCGCGGTAATGTCCGAGCATGGTTTCCTTCCGCACAGAAGAAACCTGTGTGAGGAGGGGATATTTTTTGATTTCTATCCGCCAGCCCTGGTCTTCAGTAAGGTGCCAGTGGAAAGTATTCAACTTGTAAACAGCCATCAGGTCCAGAAAACGCTTGACATCTTCAACAGGAAAAAAATACCTGCCTACATCCAGCATCATGCCCCTGTAACCGAAACGGGGTTCATCATCAATCACACAATTGGGGATGTTGATAGGTGTTGCAACAACATCGGCTCCCGAAGCCTGGGGCGGCATGAGCTGCAGCAAGGTCTGCAAACCGTAAAATGCACCCTGACCTGTACTGGCCTGGATTTCAACCTTTTTGGCAGTGACATTAAGCCTGTAACCCTCAGGTTTAAGTTTCGGATTTTCAGTGAAAACAATGCCTGAACTTGATGTTCCTTTTTTAACCGACAGGGCAAAACCTGATGCCCTGTTGAGTTGACTTGCCAACAGATCAGCCACCGGTTGAAACATCTCGTTGCCAACAGTTACTGCATTGCTTCGCTTGAGTGTGAATACCCCTGGCATAGCAACAAGCTGCTTGGGTTGGGGGATAATGTTGTAGGTATTTTGTGCATGGATTCCAGATAAAAGGAAGAGCCCTATCAGGGCCAGAAAAATTCTGCTCATACGGCGATTGTTTAGGTCACTCAATATAAGCAATAATCTGCTTTTTAGATCTGTGCGGAATACATTACATTCATATTATCATTAAACATTCAATGTCGTCCCATGTCATGGAAAGGAACACTGCTGTTTTTACTCCTGGCTATGCACAGCCGAGGCCAGTCCGTCACCCCAACAGACAGTCTGTGCCAGGGTGCCTATTTTACGGAAGAACAAGGCGCAAACCTGCTGCAAAAACTTACACCTGAATCTCCTGAAAATTGGGTGACTCGGCGCACAAAAGTGTTGGACCAGCTGCGAAGAGGTATGCACCTGGAAACAATTCCAGATGCACCAACAACCAAACCGGTGATCCACTCCAGAAAAGTGATGGATGGCTATACGGTTGAAAATGTTTACTTCGAAAGCATGCCTGGATTTTTTGTCACCGGCAACATCTACAGGCCCACTGCAAAGCAGGCGTCATATGCCGGAATCCTGAGTCCGCATGGGCACGACGGCACAATGGAAGGCCGCTTCCGCGAACAGACCCAGGTGCGCTGCGCCACCCTTGCGCAAATGGGGGCTGTGGTCTTCACATGGGATATGCTGGGTTATGGCGATGCAAAGCAAACACAACACAAGCACCCGCTGGCACTGCAATTGCAGGCCATCAACAGCATCCGGGCATTGGATTTTCTGCTGTCACTCCCTGGCGTGGATACAAGCAGAATCGGCATCACAGGCGAATCCGGAGGCGGCACACAGACATTTCTGCTGGCTGCAATGGACCAGCGCATAAAAGTTTCTGCTCCTGTTGTAATGGTTTCAGCACATTTCTTCGGCGGATGCAGCTGTGAGAGTGGCATGCCTATCCACAGAGGATTTGACTATCAAACCTGCAATGCTGAAATCGCAGCACTCACCGCTCCCCGACCCATGATGTTGGTATCTGACGGAGCCGATTGGACCAAAAACACGCCAGAGGTTGAGTTCCCGTTCATGCAAAAGGTTTATGGATTGTACAACAAAAAAGACCTGGTGGAAAATGTACACCTCGCCAACGAAAAGCATGATTACGGTCTGGGTAAACGCCAGGCCGTATACCCCTTTCTCGCGAAACACCTGAAACTCAAGCTGGATAAGGTTCTTGGCAGCGATGGACAGGTGAATGAAAGTAAATTCAAACTGCTTTCACGGGATGAATTGTCTGCTTTTAATGCAAAAAACCCATTACCGGAAAATGCCTTGCAGGGCGATGAAGCGGTTGCAGCCCTGTTGAAAAAATGAGTTTCAGCAAATGAAATAAAGGTTATTTAGTATTGTACTTTAAAATTAAAAAACTCCCCTCCTGGACAGGAGGGGTGGCGAGACCGGTGAATGAAATGAAACGGTCGCGACGGGGTGGTGGAATTCAACTGCTGCCAGATTAAATCATAAACGTTGAAATGAATGCCTGAACAAACAATCCAACAGCTGATTGACCAACTGCAACTGGAAACATTGCCTGTGGAGGGAACGCTGTTCAAGAACACTTACCGTTCAACACAGACCAACAGTAAAGGTGAACCTTTGGCTACTTGCATGATTGGATTGCTTTGCCATGAACCCCTTAGCCTGTCGAGGTTCCACCGCCTTACCCATGATGAAATATGGCATTGCTATGGTGGCGATCCCTTTTCGCTTTACCTGCTATACCCTGAAGGGCATTCCACTGAAATCGTTATGGGAATTGATCTTGCTGCAGGACAACAGTTGCAGGCTGTTGTGCCGGCTGGCACCTGGCAGGCGGCAAGATTATGTGCAGGCGGACAATACGCCATTTTCGGATGCACGATGGCACCCGGCTTTACAGGCACATGCTTTGAAGGCGGAACTGTGGATATGCTGATGCAACAATACCCTGATCAGGCAGACCTCATCAGGGAGCTTGCTGTTCATGATGAAGAAACAAAGATGCCCGAAGGATTTGTTGGCTGAACTGCAATGGCTTAATTTCAAGGATGAAAAAATTCAAGTTCAAGGGATGGATGGTCTTTACAGCTTTGATGCTGTATTTTTCATCTGCGGCGCAAAAGCCATCGAAGCCACCAAAAATGAGTGGTAACCCCTTGTTTCCTGGATGGTATGCCGATCCGGAAGCGGTAATTTTTGGCAATACCTATTGGATCTATCCAACCTTTTCAGCTCCATACAACAAGCAGGTTTTCATGGACGCCTTCTCCTCGAAAGACCTCGTCAACTGGACAAAACATCCGCGTATCATCGATACTGCATCCATCAAATGGGCGAAACGTGCCATGTGGGCACCATCCATCATCAAAAAAGATAAACAATATTTCCTCTTCTTTGGTGCCAACGATATACAAAGTGACCAGGAAAAAGGTGGCATAGGCGTTGCTGTATCTGAATCACCAGCAGGACCTTTCAAAGATCACCTCGGCAAACCCCTAATAGACAGGTTTCACAATGGAGCGCAACCCATCGACCAGTTTGTTTTCCAAGATGGCGATAAAACTTACCTTTTTTA
>JBDLTO010000396.1:0-4810 GCA_039805815.1 Bacteroidota bacterium
ATATGATGTGTTTTTGCAGATAAAATTTTATACAAACTGAATGCAATCGGGGACTTTGAGCATTTAAGAAATGAGGATATACTCATCCTCAAATACTTCGTATTATCAAACAAAAATTTCCATTTCCTTAAAAACTTTGCATGCCTGAAGCCGGGATATCCTGCAAATAACTCATCCCCACCGAGACCGGAAAGCATCACTTTCATTCCGAACTTGGCTGCAGCAGATGAAATTAAATAAGTATTCAACCCATCTAAAGAGGGACTATCCAGTTTTGATAAAAATTCTGATACCTGATGCTGGCAATCATCAGGATGAATTTTAATTGAATGATGATTGGTCCTGTATATTCTGGAAAATTCTTCTGCTTGCTTTGATTCATCATATCTCTCTTCTTCAAAAGTCAAGGTAAATGTGTTCACAGGGCTTGAAGCATGCAAAGATGCTAAGGCAACAACAGCTGCAGAATCAATACCACCTGAGAGAAAAGCCCCAACAGGTACAACACCCTGCAACCTAGAAGCAACTGCCTCACTCAATATACAAAAAAGGTCTTTTCTTAAACTATCACCACTGAGTTTTTGTCGATAAACTATACTCTCAGGGCATAACTTATAATAAGTAGTAAATTCCGACCCCCGTGGAGAAATTTTCGCATAACTACCAGGGGGTATCTCATGAACATCCTGAATAAAAGTACTAGGATAACCTGCTGACTGATACTGAAGATAACCGACAACAGTTCTGGTGTCTATATTATGCTTTACCAATCCACTTGCTAGTATAGACCTGATCTCCGATCCAAAAACACATGTATTATCCTTAATTGTAAAATATAATGGTTTGACCCCCATTCTATCTCTGGCTAGCCACAAAATCTGTTCAACAGTATCCCATAAAGCAAATGCAAAAATACCTTTAAACTTTATCACACATTCAATACCCCAGGTAGCAAATGCAGCCATGAGTACTTCTGTATCCCCCTCAGAGGAAAAGTTATAGTTGGGCAATTGCCTTTTAACATCGCGAAAATTATAGATCTCTCCATTGTAAACAAGTATATACCTACCTGTTGAATCAACAAAAGGCTGTACTGAGGCATCAGAAAGATCCATAATGGACAGTCTTGTATGCCCCATAGAGATAAAAGCATCATGGTAATATCCATTGCCATCCGGACCTCTGTGAGAAAGCTGGCTGACCATTTTAGTTACCCTGCTTACAGAAGAGTCTATATTACCACTATGCCATATGCCAGCAATGCCGCAAATAAATATTGTTTTAAAAAAATAATTTAATTGTTTGATGCCGCAACTAGATCATACAATTGTTGGTACTGTTCACCTATTCTTCTGACATCAAACACTCTTGCCAAAGCTAGACCTTTTTCCCTTAAAGGGGTAAAACGCTGTGGCTCATTGATTAAGGCAAGTACAGCATCCCTAATAGAAATAATTGAAAAAGGATCAACAAGTATTGCGGCTCCTTTAGCGATATCAGACATCGGGGGAATATTACTGGTGATTACAGCTAATCCATGCTGGAATGCTTCTATTAACGGCAAACCAAAACCTTCATAAGTAGAAGGGAAAACCAAACAATCGGCTTTTCTATACTCTAATTGCATTGCACAATCAGTTAATTCTGCTTCACAACTATAATCAATACCATATTTATTCAATAACTCAACTTCTTGTAAATTCAAAAACCCAATTATTCTAAGGTGTACTTTTAAACCAAATAAAGCTGGTATAAGATTACGTAAATTCTTATTCGAGGTTGTCCCTATAAATAGCAAAACTGGAAACTGTGAAATATCTTTCATTTCATCGAGTAAGGCAATCTGACTAACCGGATTGGGTATCACAAATATTTTTGTGGGATCGCACTTTGTATTTGTCAAAATCTCCCGCTTTGTTTTCTCTGAAACAGTAGTTATATACATACAACGCTTTACAGGCAAGTCCAACAATAACCATCGCAACAGTCTTTTTTTCCAACCCTTGTATGTACTAAGAAATACCAAATCATGAATCGTAAGGATGGTTTTACGCTTTGGGAGTGCTAAAACAGCATAATGATCATGCCCAGTAATGTGAAAAAAACCATCCTTAAATCTTTTTAAGTAGAGTAAATTAAATAAAACCAATAAAATTCCCGAACCCTGGAATGGCAAACAGAACTGCTTAATACCATATCCTCTTATTTCAGGCATAATCAATTTGAACACTTTTTCAATACTGAAAAAACCCCTTATTGGCTGCCGAAAAATATAAGTTAGCTTGATGAAATAAATTTAATCCTTTAAAAGAAAATCATCTAGGTACTTTATCAGATATTCGTTTAGCACCCAAAATCCGACAAAATATGTAATTGACCAACCCAAAAACTTTGTGGTAGGAATTGAAAAACTCCAAACAAACTGAAAAAAAGGAGCTGAATAACATATACCCCAGATTATATTATATCCGTTTACAATAAAATACCTATATAACCAGCCAATCCAGAATCCAAAAAATAATATCGGAACAAACATGTATATCCTCCCAAAATCTATGTAGGATTCTGCAACAGTTCCAAGCGAAAAAGAAGTACCCTGTTCAGCTCCGGCGAATTGAACTCCAGTGTATTTTGAAGTTAGTTCAGAATCGTAGATTGGCTTTTTATTTGGAAAAAGGAAACGCGGTTTTAACACATGTTCGAAAGCATTTTTCAACAAACCTCCCTCTTCATGAGGAATGTAGTTTGGAACCTGCTTCATAGTTAACGCAAGAAATTCAACATATGAAATCCTGTGAATCAAACTCTCTAGTCCGGCTGAAAAACTTTTTGTGAAGTTTTCAGATGAGAAATCATCTTTCACTATTTCAAAAAACTTAAATAAGTTATTTAACTGATTTTCTTGCACAATTATCTGAGTGCGCTCCCCTCCCGTTAAATATTTCCTATACTCTCCCTTACTGTGAGTCCATATAACAGATATAAACAAAGTAGAAATTGATATACTTAATACAAGTAAAAAAGACTTAAATGAGAACTTGGGAATAAAAAGAAAGTAAGCACCTATAGCCACAAGTATGTAGTCTTTAAAAGCGGCCCAAAAACCACTAAAACTGAGTATAATTTCCAACACAATAAGAATCAATACAATTAATCGGCTTGAGTCATCAACCAAAGTATGGGCTATCAAAAAGGTAAGTAATACCCATTTCATGTAAGTTACTGCTAGAAATAACTGTCCACCTGGAATTAATATAATCGCCGAATTGAGAAAAACTGACAAAAGAGATATTATAATATAAACTATGATAATTTTTCTACTATTGTACCTTTTGAGCAAAACGGTTAAAACAGAAATATCAATTGACCTTACACGAAAAACTGCAAATTGTATGCCAGTAAGATAAAATGCCAATGCAGTCAGTCCTATCCAAGAAGCAAGATAAATATCACTTTTCCCATAAAGGTACATCTGCTGAAGCGGCTTATTCACAATATCTGAATAGGGAATCAATATTGCAACCACAGACCAATACAGTAAAAGGTTGACAAGTAGATGTTTGCTTTCATTCATCCGCCAGCAAACCTGGAACACATAAAGCAATATAATGCCAGCATAGAGAAATAGAAATGGCTGTGACGAAAAGACAGCAAGCAATAGAAGTATTAATATGAAAATAAACTTATTTTTCAATTAGAGTAATTATCTTATCCAGAGACTCTTTGATGGACTGAAATGAAAATCCAGATACAGATTTCGCAGCATTTTTAGCAAGATAGTTGCGTTGTTTTTCATTACAGAAAAACAACATCTTAGTTTCCAAATCATTCAAATTATCAGACTTGAAGGTGTAACCGTTTATACCTTCTTGTACTATATCATGAGCACAACCACATTGAGTACTTACTAAAACTGGTGTTCCGGAAGCCAGAGCCTCATTAACAGAAAGACCCCACGTCTCGCTTTTCGATGGTAAAACAAACACACTTGCCATTCTGTAAAATACTTTGATGCTTTGCTGATCCTGAAAGGGGAAAAGATGGATTCTGACGCCAATTGAATCATCGAGGTTGCTAATTTGAAGCCTTATAGTTGAATCGAGTATTCCATCTCCAACAATAATCAGACGTACATTTTGCTTTTGAATTGCTACTTTGTTAAATGCTTTTATCAATAATAATGGATTCTTTTTGCCGACAAATTTACCGGCAAAAAGAAAAACAGTGTCATGATTAGTAATAGCTAACCTATCTTTCGTTGCAACAAGAATTTGGTGCTCTTCTTCAGTAAATACTGAAAATCTAAGATTATCAACAGCATGAACAGTTCTGATGATATTCGCCTCTGGAATACCTGATTTGATGAAATATGCATCAGAAGCGGAACCCGGACTAAGAACATAATCCACTTTTGAATAAATCAATTTTAAAAAAGCATACCTAAAAAATGATCGTAATGGAAACGACAAAGAATCATCTAATGCAGTTGAATCACCCCTAAATAAAATAGGTATTTTTCCATGAAAATATTTCAATACTGAAAAATGACTTTGATTTTTCCAGCCATAAATTATTATGGCATCGGGATTATAGCATCGTATATTTTTGAAAATAGATGGATTTTTTATACCCCAATAAGTGAGAGAAGAAGGACGCGAAGAAGTATTCTCAATAAATTCAAAATCATATCCAGACAATAGATCTATGTTCCAATGTTCACGAACGCCAAATCCATTATCAAGTGAAACATTATTATTCTTACCTAATGTATAAAATACTTTTACAGTATAATTAGAATACTTTGATAAGT
>JBDLTO010000397.1:0-19802 GCA_039805815.1 Bacteroidota bacterium
GGATCAATACCCGTTTTGCACTCGGTCTGGATACTGATGAACCGGAGGTGAGCAGGTTTGTGCAATTTGAAACATCCAATGCGTCGAATGGGCAACTGTGGATAGACCTGATATTTTCAGCCATCCGCAGCAGGCGAGCAGTAGTGTTCAAATATGATAATATTTACAAGAAAAAAATCAGTGCATACCAACTTGACCCTTACCTACTCCGGGAACACCGCAATCGGTGGTACATGATTGGCTGGAGTGAGGAGAGGCAGGACTACCTTACGTTTGCACTCGACAGAATTATTGAACTAAACGTTACCGATGATCCCCAAAAACTAAAAAAGGATTTTCATTCTGGTGAATTTTTTCAACATGCAACAGGCATTATGGAGGGAACTGGAAAACCAGTTAACGTAGAGCTTGCTGTTAAGGGACCTGCAGGAAAATTACTTTTATTGGAACCCCTGCATCGCTCACAGGTATTGATCAGTCAGAAAGAAGATAACATCAAAGTCAGTCTTCAGGTGCTTGTGAATGAGGAATTCATGTTGCGTTTACTCGGATTAGGTCCGGCATGCAAAGTCATCAAACCTGCATCACTGAAGGCTTCCATCAAGTCTATGATAAACGGGATGCTTGAAAATTACAAATAACCAGGTTGGTTGTCAGGCAACAGATAGCTTCACATGGATACGCTGAGCAGGGTGCACGGCAAAATTGTAAGGCCTGATTTGCAGGGAATCCAACTTGATATCCTGATCGGCATACATCACTGCAATTCTTTCAAGCAAGTTGATGGGCACAAATGATTTCCCTGAAGTGTCTACCGGTGAAATGGCTGTGAACACTTTATCTCCTCCCTTCAACACAAAAGAAAGGTAAGGTTTATTGACCTGGTTTATTGGCCGTTCTGCCCAAGCTTTCACCACTTTCAGATTCCTGAAAGAAAAGGCCTTCTCCATCAGAAATTCAGGTCTGCTGCCATTGATCATTATTTCCATGATTACATGTTTCAGCAAACCTAAAAGGCCAGGGCAGAAGGTATTGGAGGACTGAAATATTTTTTACTCCTCCAATAGATGGAGGTCAGGAAAATTAGTTTCGAAAAAAAATAACATGAAGAAATTTCTAACAGCATTGATTGCCATGGACAACAAGGAAGGTAAACTCGCAAAATTTGCCGGTCCGGTTATAGAAGCCGAATCCATGGAAGCGGCACAATCCTGGTGCAACCTGCATGCCAGGTACCTGATTGTAGAACAGGAGATCAGCGTCATTAAAACCTGGGAACAGCTGGCATCAGCCAACTAGCCCTCAGACTGGTCAGCATAACCTGCCATTAATGCGGCTTTGGTCAACTATCCCTTTTTCTTCAACTCAAGCAGATAAGCCAGCAAATCAGATAAATCCTGACTGCCCATGGCCTCATGGAGGCCTTCAGGCATCATGGATTGCTTCAGCTGTTGCATAGATTTTATATCTGCTGTTTTGATCTGCTGTACGGCACCGCCGGGATATTTCAGGGTTATATCTGTTTCAGTTTTACTGGAGATGATGCCTGTTAAGGTACTGCCGTCTTTCATCTGTAACGTCCATCCCTCAAAACCAAAGCTGATACCTTCACTGGGTTGGACAATGGACTTGAGCATACCATCCTTGTCATATTTGGAGCCAATTTCGGTAAGTTTAGGACCAAAATCATATCCATCATTATTGACCTTGTGGCATACTGCACACTGGTTAGCAAAAACCACTTTACCTTTCGCTGGGATTCCCTTGAAAGATGCCAGCGATGAAACAGTAGGAAGTACTTTCAATTCTTCAGCCTTTTCAACTTTTTTGGGCAGATAGGATTGTGCTTCAGTGCGAACAGACTTCATCCATGCACCACTGACACTGCTTACAACATCTGGAATTAACTCCTCTGGAACAGATTTTGACCTCAGCAGCTGCAAGACGCGCTGTTCGCCTTCACTGCTTCTTCCAAGCCTTGATGCGGCATATTTCCGAACTGCCATAGGAAACTGGTTAGAAAAAGCGATTGATTGGATCAGGTTAACAGACTTTGCTGTACCTACTCCACCTGTTGCCAGCATGATTGATTTAATACGAGCAGAATCTGATTCTTCAAGCACATTCAGGATCAATTGTTCTGCATTAAACTGGAACAGTGCCCGAACTGCACTCCTCCCAAGGTCATTGCCTGATTGCTTAATCCCAAGCTCAAGAAGCCTGGGGTTTTCAGTAGTTACATTAAATTTGAGAATGAAGTCAAGATAACCTCGGGTACCTTCTAAAGAACGCAAAATATTTTCCAGTGCATACATGGCAACAGGAGACATTCTTACAGGCTTTTCAGGTAAAGCCAATAGTGCAAGCTGGTTAACAAGTACATCCTGCCCCCCATTGGATTCAATCAGTTTCACAAGAGCAGTATACTTCGCTGTGCCGGCATTGAAATGAAATGACCTGAAATACCGAAGCCTTTGATTGATGTTAACTGAAGCATCACCAGCCAGAGCTGTAAGAAATGGTATTGCCTCATCCGTTCTTGCCCTCCAAACTATGTCGGTACCTGCTGCAGTTACAACCGGATCCTTGACTTTTTGAAGATATGCCGAAAAGAATGCATCCCATTGCGCGTCTGCTCCAATACCCAGTGCTTCCAGGTACCACCGGTCCCTACCATCATGCTGTAATGCGAGGTCTGTCCACAGACCCGGAGCCTCCGGAGCAGGATGGTGATGCAGTGCCAAGGCACATTCCCGCCGCACCTGTATATCCCTATCTTTCTTCAATACCTGTATCACGGGGATAACATCTTCACCAATACGCAAAGCGCCTCTGATTGCAAGCATACGTATACGCGGATTGGCATCCTTCATGGCCTGCCCAATATACTTCCGGGCGTTTTTCTGATCTGCTGTAATCATGGCCCAGAATGCCCTCGCACGCATGGTTGAATTTCCACCTGCCTTCCAGATTTGCTCAAGTTCTGGCATTGCATTATTTCCAAATTCCTGAATGGCCTGAAATGCTTTAAACCTCACATCAAGATTAGGGTTCTGCAATGCCTTTACTGCTCCAGCAGGCGTTGAGTAATCAAGCTTCGGCATTACATATCTTCTACTATCCGCAGTTGTTACCCTGTAAATCCTACCCCTGACCTGGTCACCTGCCTGATGGCCACCTACTCCCGGATCATACCAATCAGCTACAATCAAAGATCCATCAGGAGCCACGCAGACATCAGCCGGCCTGAACCATTTGTCCCGATCGCCCTTCAACATATTGATAACCCCTGCTGAATAACCTGCACCATTTTTAGTTGTGGTATATGCCCTGACCACATTCGGACCGGCATCGCAATGGATGAGCTGCTGACGGAATGCCTCTGGTAAAAGATTACCCTCATAAACCAATATGCCTGTTGGAGACCCAGCTCCAGTCTGCAACATATTGGGTACCACACCCGGGTCATTGAGATGCCAGTGTCTGAATGGAATGGAGTCTTCGCGGTTGGCGCGGTTTGATTGCCATCCAGCTCCCGTCATTTCATCGGTATACCCATAATTGCCGTATGGCATAACATAGTTGATTCTTGTACCCTTGTTGCCATCATCATCGTTGTCGCTCTGCCAAAGTGTGCCATAGCTGTCAACTGCCACCTCATAGGGATTTCTGAAATTATCCCCCAGGCATTCCACCTGAGAGCCATCCGGATTGCATCGGAAAACCATGCCTTGTTTGTATTTCTTCGGACCAATCTCATCTCCATCCTGATCAAGCACCACAGAACCATTTTTATCTTTTAAAGTGGTCCCACTGTTACCAAAATTGAAATATAATTTACCATCCGGACCAAATGTAAAGGCATGCACCCCATGGTCATGCTGCTCCCCTTCAATACCCTGAAACATGATCTCCTTCCTGTCTGCCACATCATCGCCATTGTCATCGTAAAAATTCCAGACATAAGGACTTTGGGAAACGATGACCCTGTTACCAAGCACTGCAATGCCAAGGGGGGCATTGAGTTCCGGACCCTGATAAAAAACTTTTGCAGTATCTGAAACACCATCTTCATTCAGGTCTTCGAGGATTACGATACGGTCTCCTGATGCACGGGTAGGATTACCGTTGATGGCGGGCCTGTAATTGTACGCCTCTGTTACCCATATTCTACCCCGGTCATCCACATCAATATTCGTGGGATTCTGAATCATTGGCTCAGCTGCTATCAGTTGCACTTCAAGTCCATATGCTACATCAAGCCCCTGCAAGGCATTGGATGGAATCCTTTTCATGGCATCCGTAATGGTGTCATTGGCTGACCTCCGAGACTGCATCATTCCAGGAGGTACTGTATAAGCAAGCAGCAGTATTGCAATAAACAAAGCAGCAAAGGAAATTGCTGGGATAAATATTCTCTTCATCAGGGTGAAAAATATGTTTGAGATAAAGTTAACTGTGATTAAAATTAGGATTTTCAATTTGTTTTCAACCAAAGATTGGCACTATTGTACCTTCCTTTCAAAACAATTCTTACCCACGGAGAATCAAATGAATCTTCAAAAGACATATTTCCTTTTGCTGATTGGAATGTTTTGATTTTGCTGTAATTGCTTGATGATTCGTGGAAGGGGTCATCAGACTGGGCAGCGAAAAGTTGAAGTTTCTCACTGATATGAGATTTCCAGTTTAACGTAATTTTCTTACCCGATTTTACAGCGGTGAAGTCTGATACTGAAAGCGGGCCAATCAGTGATTGACCATCCAACTCCCTTTCCACCCATTCAGGTAATTGCAGTTGAAGATGCCTTGCAAGTGTTGGAAAAATATCAACAACAGCCGGCATCGAAGTTTTTGTAAAATCATTGCCGAGCTTTTTATTGCTGATGATCCAGGTGGTGCGCTCCCGGTCAGACTGCCCACCATGGTCTTTACCGCTGATGCTGTCTCTTCCATGGTCTGTGGTGATGATGATCATCCAGTCTTCCAGGAAATTGGCTTCGCGGTGTGCCACAGCCGCTGCAACTTTTTCTACTTGTTTGTCCAGCAGTGCAATCGCTTCATGTTGTTCCCTGCTGTCACCAAAACGATGGCCCATGTCATCTGTATATTCAAGGTAAATCCAGGAAAGATCGGGTCCCTGCTTTCGAATGACAACATCTGCTTCTGATGCCACACGCTCATCAATGAGGTGGATGTAACGTGCATGCGGATCATGCGGATAGGCAATTGTATCTAGTTCATACCCATCAGCATGGTAATCTATAGCGATTCTTCCTGTTTCAGGCAATCCCTCTCCCACAAGTTTCGTTCGATTGTCTAGCCAGGTTGAAAAAATACCTGTTGTTTTTTCAGGATGTACCGACTTCAGTACCCTGAAAAGAGTGGGATACCTGTAGCTCGGAGCCGCAATGTCATTGTCCCACACCTGATGTTTATTTGCCCAAGTGCCCGTCAGGAGACTGTTATAGCCCACTGCAGATATGGTAGGCGACTGTGAGTACCCTCCACGTTCTCCGCCAACATAGGCGCGAGTGTAGGCACCTTGCGCTGCGAGGGCATGCATTGCAGGTGCCGGATGTTTTTCCAGTACATCAGCAGGAATACCATCAGCAATGATGAAAACTGCTTTTGGAGTGCGTTGTGCATACGGTGAAACTGGAAGAAAAAAACAAAAAACAGCAAGTGGTATATAAAATTTAAGCACGCGCATGCAAAACAATTTGCGGGCAATTTATCATGTTATGCTGACATCCCAAATATAAAAAAGAAAAGGCGGTATTGCTACCGCCAGTTCCCTTATTCAACAACGCGCTTCTTTAGAGCATGGAAGATGGACAAACATAATCGGAAACTTCAAAAAGTCCTGATTCCTTTAGCGCCTTGAAGCCTCCCTGCACATCCACGAGGTTTTCAAAACCCCTTGCCTTGAGGGTAGAGATGAAGATCATGGAACGGTATCCACCTGCACAATGCACATAATATGTTTTGCTGCGGTCAATCAGAGCCATGCTGTCATTGATAAAATCCAATGGCGCATTCTCCGCACCAATCAGATGTTCACTGAAGTGTTCTGATTTTTTGCGCACATCCAAAATGTGGAGGTGACTGTCGTCCTGCATCAGATCAGCCAAGGTATTTGCGTTGACTGAAATGATGTGATCCAGTTCGCGCCCATCACCCTTCCAAGCTTCAATACCGCCTTTGAGATAACCGATGGTGAAGTCATAACCCACTCTTGCCAGCCTGATGACAGTTTCTTCTTCCCTGCCTTCGTCGGTCACCAACAGGATTTCCTGTTTGATATCAGGAATCATGGTACCTACCCATGGTGCAAAGTTGCCATCAATACCGATATTGATTGAGTTTGGAATGAATCCTTTTGCGAAATCCTGAGCTGTACGTGTATCCAGGATGAGTGCGCCTGTTTCATTAGCGGCGGCTTCAAAAGCAGCCGGACTCAGCGCATGGTGTCCCCTTTCGAGTACTTTATCAATGCTGTCGTATCCCTGAATATTCATCAGCACATTCAACGGAAAATATCCCGGAGGCGCTACAAGTCCTTCCAATACTGCCTTTTTGAATTCCTCTCTGGTAAGCGCAGGATCCAGTGCATAATTTGTTTGCTTCTGATGACCCAGGGAATCAGTTGTTTCCTTACTCATATTCTTACCACAGGCACTACCAGCACCATGGGCAGGGTAAACTGTAATGTCATCTGCCAGCGGCATGATTTTATTACGCAGCGAATCATACAAATGACCCGCAAGGATATCTTCTGTGAGTTCCGCCTTCACTTTCTGAGCCAGGTCAGGCCTACCTACATCACCAATAAAAAGCGTATCTCCACTGAAGAGTGCGGTTTCCTTACCATTTTCATCGATCAGGAGGTAGCAAGTGCTTTCCATGGTATGACCCGGCGTATGCAATACCTTGATTTGGATATTACCCAGCTGCAGCAGTTCACCATCTTTTGCACTGTGAATTTCAAATGCCGGAGCTGCATTTGGTCCATAAACAATTTTAGCACCGGTTTTTTGAGCAAGATCTATGTGGCCGGATACAAAATCAGCATGGAAATGTGTTTCCAGTACATATTTGATTTTTGCACCATCTGCTTCTGCTTTGCGGATATATGGTTCTACTTCACGCAATGGGTCAATGATGGCAGCCTCACCATTGCTTTCAATGTAATATGCTCCCTGAGCAAGACATCCGGTATAAATCTGTTCTACTTTCATGGTTTCAATATTTGGTTTGAAATAATCTATTGACAATACAAAGATGATGCTTTCGATTATGGCATTTGGTGACCAAAATCACTTAACTGGTCACTGATTCCGAATGCTTAAAATTTTACCTTGTGAAGACATGAAACCGAATAACAACATCAATTTTACAGAATTGAATGTAAACCGCATTCAGGCACTCACTGATGCTGTATTTGCCATAGTCATTACAATTCTTTCACTTGCACTTGTTGTTCCTCCAGGTGAAGATGATGAAGGATTGAAAAGGTTTATGTGGGATCAGATCATCCCAAAATTATTCATCTTCTTCCTGGGTTTTATCGTAGTAGGTGCGTTTTGGGTAGACACCCACTTCAATCACCATCACATGGTGAAAACGAATATCTTCAGTATCTGGCTCAACATCATTTTCCTGATGTTCATCTGCCTCATTCCTTTCTCATCTGGCTTCCTGGCCAACTACCTGAAAAAACCCATGAGTCTGGTTGTTTACAGCATCAACCTGATCATGGTAAGCATTACACACCTGGGCATGCTAATCTATGCCTGGGAGAGAAAATTCATCGACCCAACCGTAGATAAATTGCTCTACACCAATATGTGCTGGCGCATCATACTCCCCACCATTGTTTATATCTGCATCATACCCCTTGCCTTCATGAAAAAAAGCTGGGTGGTTTACCTCTTTCTTGCCCCTTTGTTTTTCCAAATCCTTTTCGGGCGGGCTAAAAGAAAATGATGCTGCGCTGAAAGTGCAGCTGAAGGCATATGGATATGGTGGCATAAGATGACTGTTTCAATATGGAATTTATAAAAGGGAGTTTTTTTGCATTATACTAACACAACACGTTAACTTTAAGCAAACGAATGCTGCATGTACAACTCACGCCGTAATTTCCTGCGCAACAGCGCATCTTTGCTTGCCTTGGCTTCTTTAGAATCGAGCGGACTCCAACACTGGCAATTTGAAAAGAAAAGAAGGGTTGCACTTATCGGTACCGGATGGTACGGCAAAAGCGATTTATTCCGGTTGATGCAGGTTGCAGCTGTGGATGTGGTGGGATTGTGTGACCCAGATAAAAATCAGCTTAAAAACGCAGCATCACTCATTGGTGAGCGGCTTGGAAACAAAAAGGAAATCGCGACCTATGGCGACTACAGACAATTGCTGAAAAATGAGCAGCCAGAAATTGTGCTTATCGGATCCCCAGATCACTGGCATGCCCTGCAGGCAATAGAATCGATTCAATCCGGTGCACATGTATACCTCCAAAAACCAATCAGTGTGGATGTGATGGAAGGAGAGGCGATCCTTGCTGCAGCCAGAAAATACAATAAAACAGTACAGGTAGGCACCCAAAGAAGAAGTACTCCTCACCTGGTGGAAGCCAAAAGAAGATTTGTTGACAGTGGCATGCTGGGCAAAGTACACCATGCCGAAATGTGCTGCTATTACCACATGCGCAACAACAGCAATCCTCCGCTGCAGGAAATACCTGATTACCTTGATTATGAGATGTGGACTGGTCCGGCTCCCCTCAGACCTTATGACGGACTTCCTCACCGGGGCTGGTGGCGAGCGTTTATGGAATACGGCAATGGCATTATGGGGGATATGTGTATCCACATGTTTGATACTGTTCGCTGGATGCTTGACCTGGGCTGGCCGGAAAAGATCAGTTCAACAGGAGGGATATATGGAAGTATTCCGGGTAAAAGCAACATAGCCGATTCGCAAACTGCCATCTTTGAATATGACAAACTGAATTGTGTCTGGCAACACCGAACCTGGGGAACCTCTGCTGACCCTGAATATCCCTGGGCTTTTAAGATCTATGGTGAAAACGGAACCCTTTGTGGCAGCACCATGCGTTATGATTTTATACCCTCAGGTAAGGGTGAAAAAGTTCATGGTGATGTTTTATTTGAGCGGGAAAAGTATCCGGAAGATTTGCGTGAGAAAGACATAGAACTCTTTGCTGCACCAGCTACCCGGGCACACATGGAGAATTTTCTGACAGCCATTGACAATAAAACCAGGCCTGTGGCAGATATTGAAGAGGGACATATTTCCACGGCATCATGCATCATGGCAAACATATCCATGAAACTCGGTAGGCCACTGCAATATGATCCTGTTAATAAAATTGTGAAAGGTGATCCGGAAGCAACTGCTTTACTGAAACGCAGCTACCGCTCACCCTGGCAGCATCCGGATTATCTGAAAATTTGAGTGAGGTAAGACTCTTCACTTGCGCATGACTATCCGAAGCACATGCATGTCTGCTGTGATGAAAAGCGTTTTGCCATCAGCGGTCAGCGCCACATTGCTGCAGGCTTCAGGTATTTTGATCCTCGCTAGCAGTTTGCCGAATGCGTTGAATATAAAGACACCACCTGGACCGGTAGCAAATATGTTTCCGTCTGCATCTACTTTTAATCCATCCGGACCACCCTTTACACCTTCACCCTGAAAAGGCCGGGCATCAAGCAATAGACGCGGATTTGTAAGGCTATCCTTTTCATCCAGGTCATACAGATACCAGAAAGCTTTGGGTCCGTCTGAGTTTGCTACAAGTAAGGTTTTTTCATTGTTGATGAGTGCAATTCCATTCGGACGTGTGATGGAATCTGTGAGGAGACTCACCTGCCCATTACTCATTTTGAAAACACCCTGAAATGGCAATTCTTTTTCAGGATCATCCACATAGCCTTCCAGTCCGTACGGCGGGTCTGTAAAAAAAAGATCCCCATTACTCCTAAAAGTAGCATCGTTGGGGCTGTTAAAGCGCCTGCCGTCAAAGCTGGCAGCGAGCGCTTTGAACTTTGGTTTTGGGGAATCCATTGGAGCGTCCATGACTGCCATTTGCCTGTTTCCATGCTGACATAGAACCAGTTGTCCAGCTGCATTGAGCAGGAGACCATTTGATCCGAGTTCACCTCCCCTTGGCTTTGCGCCGGTATATCCGGCACTGTCTAGGTATACTCCTGCACCTTCTTTGGCAGTCCATTTATAGATTTTATTCCGGGGGATATCAGAATACAGCAACATGGATTCCTTTTCTATCCAGAGCGGACCTTCTGTCCATTCATGCCCTGTGGCAATGATTTCAATGGGTGCTGAGGTATCCAGTACAGTCAGGGCTTCAGCATCAAATATTTCAATTGATCCAATTGTTGCGTACCCGTTTTTCAGTTGGTTATTACAGCCCATGCCAATGAGAACCAGGATACCAAGTATTTGATAACGCATACTTCAATGATTGTGTATTGAATATAAAAAGAAAAAGGGAGGCAATGCCTCCCTCAGGTATAATTTTTCTGATTTATTTACCGGGCAGTTGTAAAACGCCTGGATGTTGACCATGCACTGGTGGTGGAACCATTTACGGCTTGAACCCTCCAGTACAATGTTCTTCTGGAAGCCAGAGCTGTAGTGATAGCCAATGAAGTGGCTGACACTCCTGATTGATTGACTACAAGAGCTGTAAAAGTTGAATTGGTTGACACCTGCACATTGTAGTTTGTGGCACCTGAAGCAGCTGTCCAGGTAAGGGTTGGTGTTCTACTAACGTTGGTTGCCCTGTCTGCCGGAGAAACAAGTGTTGGCACACTCACAGTTGTAACTGGAGGAGGTACCACAGCGGCCAGGGTGGTAAAGAAGAATGTTGCAGACCAAAGGCTTGTTCCACTTGCGTTTGTGGCATTCACCCTCCAGTAATAAATGGTGTTATTGGCCAGTCCGCTGAGCGCTTTTGATACAGCTGTTAATCCGTTGAAATTTTGCACTGCAGCAGTAAAATTTGAAGTAGTTGAAACCTGCAAATTGTAGCTTGTTGCGCCTGAAGATGCATTCCAGCTCAATGTGGGTGTAAGACTTTGGTTGACAGCAGCACTTGCAGGTGCAAGCAATACTGGTGCAACAGGAACCGGCACAGCAGGTGGCGGTGGTGGCGTGACACCAAAATTTATTTGCAGCAGCAGATTTGGCGTTCCTGCAGGTACCAATGTGATACGTGAAGCCACAGCTTTGCTTTTCAAACCAGTCTGAACCTGATCAGGTGTTGAACCCGGAAAAGATTCCAAATAAAGAGCGGCTGCACCCGCTACATGTGGAGTTGCCATTGAAGTTCCTGAGATTGTGTTGATATCATTCACACCTGTATGCCATGCTGATACAATTGCGGATCCGGGAGCGAGTAAATCAATACCAGTTCCAAAATTAGAGAAGCTTGATAACTCATCGGTTTTTGTTGTAGAACCTACTGTAATGGCTTCTGCAACCCTGGCTGGAGATGCAGTAGACACATCTGATGTGGCATTACCACCTGCAAGACACATCACAATACCATCATTGATTGCTCTTCTAACTGCATCATCAAGCACTTCAGATACACCACCACCAAGAGACATGTTACCCACTGCAGGGTTGGTTGTATGATGTGCAATGGCCCAATCGATTCCAGCTATGATTTGAGCGTATGAACCGCTGCCAAATTGATTCAGAACTTTAACAGGAATTATTTTGACTCCTTTGGCCACACCATAACGTGTACCCCCCAGAGAACCGGCAACATGTGACCCATGACCATTATCGTCAGCAGGGCTAGCACCAACGGTGATGGCGTTGTAACCAGACTGAACCCTGCCTGTGAATTCGTTGTGGTCGAGTTTAAGACCTGTATCAAAAATATAAGCATCAACAGTAGAGCCTGTTGAAGCATAGGTATAAGAACCACTAAGCGGATTATCAGACTGATCTATGCGATCCAATCCCCATGGTGCTGTAAACTGTGTGGCACTCATGGTGGCAATCTGATCCTGTTCGATATATTTTACACGGGGATCCCTGCGCATTTTTTCTACAGCCGCAGGAGACAGGTGAGAAGTAAATCCTTTTACTGCATGTTTGAAGCTCCTGCCCTTTTTGCTTCCTGACTCGCCACAAACACGGTCTGATTCAGCATCAACCTCTGTTTCCTTCACATCATCGTTGAACACAACGATGTAAGCATCACTCAGTGCGGGAGGCACATTGTTTTTCTTGTAAACTGGAGCAATGTGTTCTTCTGAGAATCCTTCTTTCAATGTTAAGTTCTGCTTGGTAAACGGAACGTCAGGCTTGGAACAACCTGCGAGAATTAAGGTTAACGCGGAGAGGGCGGCAAAAGAATTGCGGAAGTTGGACAGGAATCTGTTTTGCATTAGTTTGGTTTTTGGTATTGGAATGATGGAATAATTTCAATGGAGGAAATTTATTCCAACATATAAAATGTGCGGAAAGCTTATTTATTGTATCAGGAACAACGCTGTTAATCCTTTTAAAGATTCTTTAACAGGGTAAACCACCAGATTGAGTACTTCTACGCTTTTGTATACGTGAAAACACAGAAAGGGCTGCCCTTTTGAGGCAGCCCGCTTGAACGATTGCAGTTGGTTTCGGTTACCTGACGGTAAAATTTTGAATTAGAGATTGTGGAATCTGCCTTTCCCAGAACTACTCCAAGTAATTCCAGGAATTCTTGATGACCTTATTATTTGCTCATCACGGGGTAAAATAGGATCAGGAATAAGTATAATGTACTGAGACTTGGTATTTCCAAGCAGCTGGGTTTTGAAGGAACTGACGTTGGACCAATTACCTGACTCTGTTTCACTGTTGGCACGAACTCTCCAAAAATAAATTTTATTATGCGCCAATGCTGATGAAGTAAATGTTGTTTGTGTTAAACCGGAAATAGTCAGTATTGGGTTACTAAAATCTGTGTTGTCAGAATACTGAACATCATAACTCAAAGCAAAATCAACCTTATTCCATGTTAGCGTAACATTTTTGGGATGATCAACTGATCCATCAACAGGAGACACCAAAATGGGTTCTTTAGGAGTAGTAAATAGACTAAAGAACACATTCAAAAGACTATTGGTAGTAGAATCAGGTACATTTTTTATGACATTTGACACAGCAAATTTTTTCAAACCAGCCTGGACGTCATTTTGTGTTGATTTGGGAAATTTTTCCAAATACAAAGCTACAGCTCCTGTTACATGTGGAGTTGCCATCGAAGTTCCCGAAATCGTATTGATATCATTTGAACCTGTATGCCAGGCAGATGTGATATTATTACCTGGCGCAATTATATCAATTTCCGGACCAAAATTTGAAAACGAAGACCACTCATCTGAATTTGTAGCAGAACCCACTGTAATTGCCTCAGTTACTCTTCCAGGGGAAGCATTTCTGGCAGGTTCTGCGTTATTACCTGCAGCAACTGTAACAACTATTCCATCTGCAATTGCCCTTTTCAAAGCTTCATCCAACGAAACAGAAAGCTCGCCACTAATTGATACA
Source organism: Bacteroidota bacterium (assembly GCA_039805815.1). Taxonomy (GTDB): domain Bacteria; phylum Bacteroidota; class Bacteroidia; order Chitinophagales; family Chitinophagaceae; genus Pollutibacter. The sequence continues at coordinate 13,603 of JBDLTO010000397.1, forward strand.
TTTCCAACAGCTGGTCTTGTTGTGTGGTTGGCTATTGCCCAATCAATTCCCGCTATTATTTGTGAAAACGAACCTGTTCCATACTGATCAAGAACCTTCACGGGAATCAGGTTTATTCCTTTTGCTACACCATATCTTGTTCCGCCAATCACACCAGCAACATGAGTACCATGACCATTATCATCTTCAGGAATTGAATCCGGTGAAATCGCATTGTAACCAGCTCTGATTCTACTTTTAAACTCATTGTGATCTGTTCTTATTCCTGTATCAAAAATATAAGCATCTACAGTAGACCCTGTTGTTTCATAGGTGTACGATCCGTTCAAAGGAATGGACTGCTGATCTATTCTGTCTAATCCCCATGGTGCTGTAAACTGTGTAAAAGAGACATTCATTAATTGATCGTGTTCAACATATTTCACGTTAGGATCTTTCCTGACTTTTTTTAGGTCTTTTGAAGTCAGTTTGATTGTAAATCCTTTTAACGCAAACTTGAATGTTTTACTTCTTTGAGATGAAATTAATTTCTCTAGTTTGTCTGATTCAAAATCTATATCAGACCAATCAATTTCATCCTTAAGGACTATGATGTAATTGCTGTTTTCTGATATATGATCAATCCTTTTAGTTGAATACAATGGTGCAAGTCCTTCTTCAGACTCCACCATAAAATTCCTCTTTAAAAATATGTCTTCTTCCTTGACACAACCAACTCCTATGAATACAAGGAAGGAAAATGCATACAAAACAAGAAAATATCTATTTGTAATTCTTCTTCCCATTTTTTGATTCAGTGCATTGTAAATTGTCACATGTAAAAATCAATAAACTTTATCTTGCTGTTGTAAAACGTCTCACAGCTGACCAGCCACTAACTGAAGTGCCATTCACCGCCCTCACCCGCCAATAATACAATCTCCGTGAGGCAAGTGTTGTGGTAATCTGAGCAACATTAGCTGAAACTCCTGTTAAATTGACAATATTTGTTGTGAATGCTGTTGAAGTGGATATCTGAACATCGTAAGTGCCTGCGCCAGGTATGGGAGACCATGTCAAAATTGGGGTTCTTGAGATACCTGTAGCCCTATCTGCCGGTAATTGCAATGTTGGGACAGATAAAATGCTTCCAATAGGTGGGGGTGTAACTACAGTTGCAGTAGCAAATGAAAATACAGCCGACCAAGGTCCTACTCCAGCTGAGTTTGATGCATTCACTCTCCAGTAATATGTAGTTCCAGCAGTTAATCCACTGACTAAAGTGTTCAAGGTTGTAAGCCCCGTAAGATTGACTATTGTTGTTGAAAAATTGGCATTAGTAGAAACCTGCAGTCCATAATTGATTGCACCATTGACAGCTGACCACCCCAAGGTTGGTGACGTTAATTGATCAGTAGACAGATTGACTGGAGAAACTAGTGTTGGTGCTGTTGGAAGTATTACTGGGGCTGCTACAGTTGAAAAGGAATATGCTGGCGACCACTGGCTGGTTCCGGATGTATTTGTAGCATTAATGCGCCAATAATAAGTTGTTCCCTGGTTTAAACCTGTTAATGCTTTAGTAGGATTAATCAACCCGGTTTCATTGACAACAAATGTAGTGAAACTGGATGTTGTTGAAACCTGAATTCCATAAGTCGCGGCATTAGCACTTCGGTTCCAATTTAAATTAATGTTTATTGGTTGCGCGGTTGATAAACTTGCAGGTGATAAAATTGTTGGTACATCAGGAATTGGAGGGGGGGGAGGGATAAAATTCACATTAAGCAATGCATTTGTAGTTGACGCAGGAACCAAAGAGATCTTATTTAAAACTGAAGAAGCCTTCAAACCCTGTGCTACTCTGTCAGTTGTTGATCCCGGAAACTTTTCCAGATAAAGAGCTGAAGCCCCTACAACATGCGGTGTAGCCATAGATGTACCAGATACTACGCTGATATCATTAATACCAGTATGCCACGCTGATGTGATATTGGTTCCTGGTGCGAGTATATCAATTACAGTTCCATAATTTGAAAATGAAGACCATTGATCCGTATTGGTAACAGAACCAACTGTTATAGCCTCTGTAACTCTGCCCGGTGAAGTTCCAATGGCATCTACAGCGTTATTGCCAGCAGCAACACACATTACAATTCCATCTGTTATGGCTCTGCGTATAGCTTCATCCAATCCTACAGATACAGGACCGCTTATTGATACATTACCAACTGCTGGTTTTGTTGTATGATTTGCAATCGCCCAATCAATGCCTGCAATAATTTGTGTAAATGTACCTGACCCAAACCTATCCAAAACCTTTACGGGTATCAGATTAATTCCCTTGGCAACCCCATACCTTGTACCCCCAACTATGCCTGCTACATGTGTGCCATGTCCATTATCGTCCGAAGCTGCAACGCCTACTGTGATTGCATTGAATCCAGGCATTATCCTTCCAACAAATTCATTGTGGTCAAGCTTAATGCCTGTATCAAAAATATATGCATCAACAGTAGATCCAGTAGTTTCATAAGTAAATGATCCACTCAAAGGAATTGCTTGCTGATCTATTCTGTCAAGGCCCCAGGGTGCAGTAAACTGGGTAGCACTTATTTTCATAACCTGATCCTGTTCAACATATTTAACATTGGGGTCTTTTCTTACCTTTTCTAAATCTTTGCTGGTTAGCTGAATGGTAAACCCTTTGACAGCATATTTAAAAGTTTTATCTCTCTGTGATGCTAAAAATTCTGTTATTGCATCAGATTTAAACTCAACTTCTTTAGCATCAATATTATCTTTCAATACTACAAGATAATATGCACTTACGGGAATAAGTCCCCTTTTGTTAATGCTGTATAATGGCGCAAGTCCGTCTTCTCCTTCTGCAAGGTTAAATTTTTTCTTAACAAATGTTTCCTGTTCTTTCGTACATCCGCCTATCAAAAGCATAACAGAGAGGATTCCGAACATTACTGTGCGAATTCCGATTGTAAATTTTCTTCCCATAGCTAAATAATTTTAATGGTTGGTGTTATGACAAGGGGAAGTTTAAAGGGTTTTACCTGGTTGTATACTGTCGGGTGGCTGACCATGCACCTGCACCAGCGGAATTGACAGCTCTTACACGCCAGTAATATGTTGTTCTTGCTGCCAATGCTGGAGAAATGGTCACATTCCTTGCGGTAAGTCCGTTTCTGCTGAAAGCAGTGGTAGCAAAAGTGTTTGCAAGTGATACTTGTACTTCATAAGTTGTTGCCCTCGCAGCTGCCCCCCAAGAAAGTCGGGTTGCGGTAAGCTGATTCGTAGCATTGTTGGCTGGAGCACTCAATACGGGTGCAGCAGGCAAAGCCAAAGGTGCAACGGTAGTAAAACTGCGAACAGCAGACCAAGCGCTGGTTCCAACGGTATTGGTTGCACTTACTCTCCAATAATAAACGGTACTGTTTGCCAATCCACTCAACGCGCGTGAAGTGCTAGTGAGGTTCGTCAAATTCAGTAAGGTTGTTGCAAATGTTGATGAGGTTGAAACCTGCAGGTTATACGTAACAGCACCCATGGAAGCCGTCCAACTCAGTGTAGGGGTAAGTGATTGCCCTGTTGCGTTGGCAGCCGGTGAAGATAGCACAGGAACTATAGGAGCAGGCAATGGTGGCACTGTTCCAAAATTGATTTGGAGTAACTCATTCACGGTGCCTGCAGGCACACCAGAAATGCGGTTTACAGCAGCAAAACTTTTAAGGGCTGTCTGAACCTGGGATGTGGTTGCACCCGGACTGTATTCCAGGTACAAGGCGGCAGCTCCGGCAACATGTGGAGAAGCCATAGATGTACCAGACAGTGATGCAGTTGCAGTACTGTTTGTAAAATAAGCAGAAATCACAGCTGATCCTGGTGCAAGTATATCCACAATTGAACCGCGGTTGGAATAAGTAGCCAATGCATCAGTGTTGGTTGTAGCACCCACTGTGATTGCCTCTATAGTACTTGCTGGTGAATAATTGGCTGCACTGAGTCCGTTATTACCTGCAGCAACGCACATGATGATACCATCTGTGATGGCTCTTCTGACTGCATCGTTTAAGGCTACTGAAACCCCACCGCCCAGAGACATATTGCCAACGGCAGGTCTTGTTGTATGATTTGCAACTGCCCAATCTATTCCTGCAATGATCTGATCATATGTTCCTGATCCCAGGTTATTCAAGACTTTAACAGGTATCAGGGTGACTCCTTTGGCTACGCCATAAGTTGTTCCACCAACTGTTCCTGCAACATGTGTACCATGTCCCTGATCGTCGTTAGCTGTTGCTGCAGTGTTGATTGCATTGTAACCTGCACCTAGCCTGCCTGAGAACTCTGCATGATCAAGTCTGATGCCTGTATCAAAAATGTAGGCATCCACAGCAGAACCATTGGTATTGTAAGTGTATGTAGTAGTCAATGGCAGAGAGGGCTGATCGATACGATCCAAACCCCATGTAGCACTATTCTGTGTTGCAACAATTGTGGCAACCTGATTTTGCTCGATGTATTTTACTTTAGGATTGCGGCGCATTTCTTCAATTGCAGCTGGCGTCAGCTTTGAACTGAATCCTTTCAATGCATGCTTGTAAGTTCTGTCTCGTGTCACTTTTGCGGAACCACACATCCGATCTGATTCTCCATCCACTTCATTTTCATTGACATCATCATTGAAAACAACAATATAACTGTCTTCAAGTCCTGGCTCAACCTTGTTACTTTTATAAACCGGCGCTATACCATCTTCCTGAATGGAATTTTCGAGTAGAAACTTTTTTTTCTGTAGCTGATTTGTCTCTTTGGTACAAGAAGCTACAATGAGTATTAAAAAGACAAATAGGCCAAGAAAACGGGTGGAGATTGTTTGGTACATGTTAAGCGTTATTTAGTTTTAAGACCAATAATTTAGTTTGGTCTTGGACGGCTTAACATGGAATAAGGAAGGAACTGTTATTACAAATTTAACTATTCTGGAAAGAATATACAATATCAATTACATAAATATTTGCAATATTGATATTGATTTTATATATATCACTTTTCCTTTTCAACACAATTCAATTCGTTCACAAGCAATGGATTGATAATAAAAGGATTGCAAAACCAAATCAGACGCGGGTTCGCTTCATCCGGATTGGTCCGTACCAAAGCCAGAAGCCAGTGATAGTAAAAACAAGCAGTGCTGCACCCATCAGGGTAGTATAAAAAAGTTTAAATAATCCTGAAGTACCCAGGTAAAAGTCGATAATAGATCCGTCGTGAACTTTCTCAAGGTAGTCAGAACGCCTTGTTTCTATATAAAGCAGGTTACCGGTAGCGCCATCCAGCTGTAACCCTGTAAAATGATCACTGAAGAGGAACTTAACCATGCCTTTATCCTTTCTAATGTCAATCCTGTCCAACGCCAAAGAAAAGTTGGATGAAACAGAATCCCGCAGGTAATTGCAGGCCAGGATATGTAGGCTGTCAACAGGCAGCCAGTCTTTCAGGTCTGTTGACGTTCCTGTATAGGATTTGGCCATAATGTACCCCCCGCTATTTTTCTTCCAGCCAAGCAGGAGACCTGTTACAGAAACAACAAAAAAGAAAATAAAAAGGAAAGCCCCAGTTAGCCTATGCACTTTACGGAATATCCTCAAAATTTTGGCTTGTCCCTGCCTGCTTTTTTGTTCAGTCATGCGTAAAATTAAGCTGTTTTAAAGCAACATAAAAGTACTATCACAGAGTTCGTGCTCAACACCCCTATCAAAGGATGCTATTCCACCGCAACAAGTTGGCAAACTTGCCCCAGTCGTTAACGCCTTTATCAATATCTGCCTGAATTTTTTTACGTGTAACAAATTTAGGTTTGTTCTCTAGCGGGAAATTAACTGTTGGCATCTTATTCGCTGACTCCAGCTTTGTAGCAAAGATGGTCATGTGCAAACGTGGAACAGCAATACCAAGGATCATACCAGGCAGGCCATTGAAATTAAAGGGTCCACCCTTTACCAGCACTTCATCCGTATAAAATGCCACTACTACAACTGAATCCCCAATTTTAGTTATTGCTTTCCGGCACATGAATCCGGCAATTTCACGCACTTCACCGGTTATTTTCCAATCGTAGCGTTGCATGCTGTCTTTGACCAAATAGTTGTTTTCGAAAAGCTCCAATCGCATGGTTGTAGAACTGTCATCAAAATGTTGCGCAA
>JBDLTO010000398.1:0-5132 GCA_039805815.1 Bacteroidota bacterium
ACTGAAGATATTCAACGCAGTGTGAATGCTACAGAGATGGCAAAAAGGAAGTTCAGAGATATAGCTGTAATTGGCGGCCTGGTGTTTCAAGGTATGCCTGGCGAACAGAAAAAAGCAAGACATCTGCAATCCTCCGCCTCGCTGCTATTCAATGTATTCATGGAATATGATGCGGCAAATATACTGCTAAGACAGGCCTTTCAGGAAGTGATGGACAGTCAGATGGAAGAAATGAGGTTACGCGAAATGCTCAGGCGTATTGCAAATTCCAGGATTATCATAACTCGCCCCAATAAGCTGACACCTTTTTCTTTTCCGGTAAAAGTTGACTCCATGCGCGAAAGTATGTCGTCAGAAAAACTGGAAGACCGGATCAGGAAAATGCTCGCAGAATCACTTCAGATCAAAAAATAATCCAGTGGCAACTAATTGGAAAGCCCAAGCTTTTTCAAACCTGCGTTGCCCACAGCCCTGCCTAGTGTTTGACCGTTTACAATGGCATCCTTGAAATGAATACCGCCTGCAAATCTGGATTGACTAGCCTCTTCAGCTGCCTGCTGAAAAGAGGAAAACTTCCTGTCTGCAATACCATAGCGCCTTTCCACGGTATCGGTGTATGAGAAGCCAGTACCTAGAAACTTGGTCAGCACCTCTGCTGCTGTACTGGATACCACAGAGTGCCCGCTTGGATATTCGGGAAATGGTGGAGTCTGGAGAAAAGGTTTCCAGGTGGGATCGATGAGCTTTCTTATGGCTGTTTCAGGCCTTATCCGGTCGGTCCGGTACTTCTCCCGCCAGCACAACCAAAAGCCATCCATCATACAAATAGCCAACACAGTTCGCAACTTCAAACTGTTTTCAAAGTCAAGATTGGCTTGGCGTGCAGCGATACCGGCAATACCCATCCAATGTGCCCCCGGTGAGATCTTCTTCAATCCAATCATCAAATGGCCATTGTCTGACAACGCAAATGGGTTGCAGTCCCAAAATGCAGCAATATCGCGTCCGAGACCTTTTTTATCAGCCTCATAAACTGCCAGGGCCGACTGGTAAAATTCGGATTTTTTCGCGATATCATATGGAGCTGGGGAAGGAATTGCAAATTCATCCAGCTTGCTGGGGTCAATGGTAAAAGGTCTGATTTTGGCGAAAAAAGGTTCAACTGCAGGGAAGTATCCCGGAGGTGTAGGATACCATTTGCCTTCCTTTTTGGAAGGGGCGTATCGGGTAAAGGCGCTTAGCTGCTTATATCCATCAGTCCTTGCATATTGCAAGAGATGGTTAGCTATGGAATCAGCAAGAAGCTGACTAGCAGTAATTATTTTGTTTGAAAAGCCGGCTTCGGTACAAGAGTCTTTGAATTGTGTCAACCATGCATTCATCATGGTTCCGGATGGCTGCAGTTTGCTGGACACCCCTGCCATGGCCATTATGGAGGTAAGCTGAGCATCAGCATCAGCAACCTTCTTTCCTTGGTAAGGGATATATCCATTCAGACTATCCATAAAATCAGGACCTGCAGGATTGAAAAAAGTAAGTGCCTGGTAGCCTGCCAAACAAGTATAGGCATAAAAGCGGGCAGCGAGCGGCGGATTGGAAACATCATGCACCATGATTTCGGTCGACAGCTCCAAGACCCTGTCAATCGCATCTGTTCCCAATTGCTTGGGAGCTGTCATGGGTGACTGACAACAGACAATGCAAATCAGCCCCAAGAAGACAAGATAAAACCGCATAATCATTTCATTTTGTTGTATTCCCTGATGCCTACATTGTTGATTCCCACCAACAATTTGCGACCTATCGTTTGCACTGACCTGATATCTCCCCGTAACCAAAGTCCGGTTTGAACTGCAGGCATGGCACTAAATTGGAGATTACCATTGCCCTTCAGCAACAATCCGTTACCCGCATCCATATTGCCCAAGCGCAAACGTGCATGGTGGATATTACCACACAGCAAAAGATCCGTTTTGCCGTCATCATCAGCATCCCATGCAGCTGCTGCAAATACCGGGAATCCCTGCACTTCATCGGGTAGCTCAACCTCCTTGAATCTCTCAGTGGCTGTCCAGGTCAACATTGTTGTCTTCAAAACTTTTGCATCTGCAACTGAGACGTCTTTTAATTCCTCTTTGGTGAACACCTCATCCCATCCTGCATCCGCATAACCAGCATAGTCCGTATACCTCGTCCGCATCATGGTAATCTGATCCAACAACTCATCCCTGGTGGGAAAAAGGACTTTCTTCCCCATGACATAACTGGTTAGTATTGGATCCACGGCCCCATTGGCATCAAAATCTTTGGCATATAACTCCAAAGGCTCGCCTGGTTTCACTTTCAGTTGTGCATTTTCTCCAAAGTTACCCAAAACAAGTTCAGGCTTGCCGTCGCCATTGAAATCTGCCGACTCAATGGTATTCCACATGCCGCTGGGCGATTGTTTAAAAAACTGATCAGAGGTTTCTTTGCAGGTGCCACCGTTGAAATTGAATACACGGATGGGCATCCAATTACCTACCAAAATCAGCTCCTTTTGACCATCCTGATTGACATCAATACAAATGCCATCTGCAACCATACCTGCTGAAGCCACTGCCGGATACAGATCCGTTGCGTCTTCAAATTTGCCTCCGCCCAAATTTTTCAACACATGGCTACGAGGGATGATTGGAAAATTACCCGGCAAAACTCTGGAGCCTATAAAAAGGTCTGGCAATGGGTCCCCATCCAGATCGATGCTAACCACGCAGGAACGGGAAGTCTTTCTCATGGTTGGAAGTGGAGCTGCTGGATTGAAATTCCCTTTGCCATCATTCACAAAAAACTGATCAGTCAGCAAGGGGTCGTCTGGCTCCAGCTGTCCGTATCCCCCAGCAGCATGATACAGGTCGATATCTCCATCTGCATCCAGATCTTGCAAGAGCAATGCGCCGGTTTCCTTTCCAGACAATTGCCCAAAACCTGATTGTGGCAGGTTACGGAACTGTCCACTCGGAAGTTGCAAAAGAACCGCAGGCAGACTCTCTGAAGTTCCTCCAATTACCAGATCTGCCAAACCATCTCCATTGAGATCAGCCTGTTCCATTACAGGACCTAAAAATGACATTGGGGTAACCAATTGGGATTGCCTTTTGAAATCATTGTAAATGGCGGTTTGATGGGGCGCTATGAGTTTTCCCGGTTGGGAAAAAAGGGATTTCAATAAACTAACTGGGCTGGGGGCCGCAACAGCATCCTGCTCAAGCAATTGCATAAGGGTATCAGCCTTAACAGACCGGATAGTCTGGGATTTACCCGATGTCCAGCTAACCACAACAGAATCAACCTTATTGGCTGAGTCAAGACCCACATGCAAGACAGTACTTAAACTCGACTGGTAGCTGGCATGTGGCTGTTGAACAAGCAGTTGTTGGTTAGGGCCATTAAAAACCCTGATTTGAGTGCCCAAGCCGGCAGTGTTCTCCCCCTCCCCTTTTAACCTGAAAGCCAGATGGTGTTTGGCATTTTCTTGTTGGCGGGACCTGTTTTCCAATACAAATGCCGGTTTGTTGATATTGTTTACGATGATGTCGAGATCGCCGTCATTATCCAGATCTGCATGAACGGCCCCATTGCTATTGGCTTCCTCTTGGAGTCCCCAACTTTCCGTCTGTTGGTTGAATTGACTTCCCTTTTCATTGCGAAAGGCATAATTCCGGAGGTTGGATGAGGGCATTTTTTTGACCATCTCCAACACATTTTCACGTTGGATATCCTGTTGGTTATTTTGCACATAATCCCCCATGTATTTGAGGAAGTCCATGTTGGTATAGTCTCTCAAATACCCGTTGGTAACATACAGGTCTTTCCAGCCGTCATTGTCATAGTCTCCGAAGAGGGCACTCCAGCTCCAGTCTGTATTGGAAATACCGAGCTGTTGGCCAACTTCTGCAAATCTAACTACATTAGAAAATGGATCAACACCCTGATTCAAGTGCAGCATATTGCGCATATATTGGTTGCCGAATCCAACCTGGAGGTTGAATTCAAATTTTTCGTAATTATCTGGTGCCATAAGCAGTTTTTGCCTGCGGTTGTCTTCCGGCAGCATGTCGAGTGTAAGTACATCTGGCAGGAGATCGTTGTTGATATCTGCAATGCCATTTCCCATGGAAAAATGGGAGAAATGTTCCATACTTTGGTCGATGGTATTGATGAACCCTTTACCCTTTTGGTTGATATAGAGATAATCAGGTATGGTGTAGTCGTTCGAAACATAAATATCCTGCCAGCCATCCCCATTCAGATCAGCAACGCCGGCTGCCAGACCATAAGACAGGGCTGTACTGCGGATTCCCAACTCCTTTGTTTTGTTGACAAAAGGCTGTCCTTTACCAGGATTTTCAAAAAAAACAAGGCCGTTGATTTCGTCGGTTTTCTCAAGCAGGTCAGCAGTACTGGATTCATCCAATACGGGTAAGGATTTGATATTGTGGTTGACCAGCAGCATGTCCAGGTCATTATCCCGATCGTGGTCAAAAAAAACGGCATGGGTGCTGTTTCCCGGATGATCCAACCCGTAGGCTGCAGCTTCATTCTTGAAAACGGGAATGCCCTCGGCATTGTTGCCCAGATTGATGAAGAGCTGGTTACGTTTTTTCTCTTCCGGCAGATTCCCGGCGTAACAAAGATAAATATCGGATAGTCCGTCTGCGTTGATATCCACAACACTAACCCCTGTTTTCCATGGCCCTGGACGGCCCTGTACACCAGCAGTAGCTGCCACTTCCACAAATTGCATACCCCCCTTGTTAAGGTAACAATGGTTGGTTTCCATGTTACTGGTGAAATAGAGGTCTTCAAGTCCGTCATTGTTGAAGTCGCCTACACCAACACCCCCTCCATTGTAGAAGTACTCATACATCAAAACGTTGGTGTTGAGTCCTTCTTCAATCCTGTTGCTGAAATCAATTCCAGTTGTTTTAGCAGGCAATGCATTGAACAAGGTCTTGGCAGAACGATCTGCATTGCATCCTGCGATTCCCAATAAAAGCAAAGTGGCAGCAGTTGAAAGATTAATCCTCACGATTTCTTTTTTTCAAACTTAAATAAAAAAAGAATGGCAGACACTAGGCCTGCCATTCCTT
>JBDLTO010000399.1:0-10740 GCA_039805815.1 Bacteroidota bacterium
ATGTGTGATACAGTGAATGTAAGCAACAATATAAAAGCATTGGAAACCCAAATACCCAAAGAATTGCTTGAAGAAATTGAAATACTGGTTGCTCCCGTTAAAAACAGCATGTGGTTTGAAGGCATGCCTGAAAATAATATTCCCACAAAAAACAATCGCCCGTGAAAGCGCTTTACCTGACTGCCATAGGGGAAACGGAATTGAGAGAAATTGACAAACCCACACCCAAACCGGATGAAGTTTTACTGAAAATCAGTCATGTGGGGTTTTGCGGAGGAGACCTGAATGGTTTTAAAGGATTGTTTGAACTACAGGAGTATCCCAATATACTTGGGCATGAAGTAGGTGGAATCATCGTTGAAAAAGGGGATAATGTCCCTGCATCCCTTGCCATCGGTACCAATGCCACCATTTACCCCTATCAGCATTGTGGAAAATGCATTGCCTGCAGGAAAGGACGCATCAATGCTTGCCAGGATAATAAAACCATGGGTGTACGCAGGCCGGGTGCCATGACCGAGTACATCACCATCCATTGGCAACTGGTATATCCTTCAGCATCCCTCTCCTTGAGAGAGTTGGCATTGGTGGAGCCTTTAACCGTTGGCTTTCATGCGGCATCCCGTGGCAGGGTTTCGGCAGATGATACCGTTGCTGTCCTGGGTTGCGGCATGGTAGGCTTGGGGGCACTCGCTTCCGCCGTAAACCGCGGAGCCAAAGTCATTGCGATAGATATTGACCCCAGCAAACTGGATATCGCTATCAAAATCGGAGCGACGGCTACCATCAACCCCAAAGAACAGGATCTTCACCAAGCATTACTTGACATAACAGGCGGTGATGGTCCGGATGTGATCATAGAAGCCGTGGGTAGTGCCCTAACCTACCGGATGGCTGTTGAAGCAGTGGCCTACACTGGCAGGGTGGTTTGCATTGGCTATGCCAAACAGGCTGTTGAATTCAATACCGGCTTGTTTGTGAGGAAAGAAATAGAGATTTTGGGTTCCCGCAATTGCACAACAGAGTTTCCCGAAGTGATCCAGTACCTTGAGCAGGGGCGTTTTCCAGTGGATGAGGTGATCAGTAAGACCGTACCCCTCGAAAAGGCTGGAGAAGCATTGGCCCAATGGGCAAGCCATCCGGATGGTATCACCAAAATTATGGTAGACCTTCAAAATGGCGCACAATGATCAGATCTGCCGTTACCATTACGCTGGTAGGTCAACTCCAAACAGGTCCGTGGATCTATTGGCATGACCTGGCGGGCAGCATCAGGCGGGCAGCCGCCCTTGGCTTTGATGCCATCGAACTGTTCACACCCGCAGCAGATTCCATACCGATAGACCAGCTCAGGGATTTACTTGCCCAATACAATATAACTCTTGCAGCAGTTGGAACAGGGGCCGGCAAGGTCATACACGGACTCAGCCTCACGGACCCCGATCCATCAGTGCGCAACCATGCCGTTGCATTTATTGAATCCATGATGCGTTTTGGAGCAGCCTTCGGGGCTCCCACCATCATCGGATCTATGCAAGGCAATGTTGCTCCGGGTATGGAAAGGCAAGAGTCACTCAGTTGGTTGGCAGTCGGATTGAACAGCTTGAATACGCTGGCAGGACAACTGGGGGTTAAGTTGATTTATGAACCCCTGAACCGCTACGAAACCAACCTGTTCAATACCTTAGCTGATGGAGCCGCTTTCCTTGAAAGGCTTCAGCTTGGGCACACCCGCCTGCTGGCGGATTGCTTCCACATGAACATCGAAGAGGATGATCTGGCAGCAAGTATCAGTCAACACATCCCCCATATCGGGCATGTTCATTTTGCAGACAGCAATAGGAAACCCGTTGGCTTCGGGCACACAGACTTTGCCCCAATAGCCCATGCACTCATAAAGGGTGGCTATTCTGGGTTTGTTTCTGCCGAAGCATTCCCTTGGCCCGACAGCGATCAGGCAGCGGCCCAAACCATCCAATCCTTTCAACAATATTTCAGACAATAAAAGCCTAAACCCATATGCAAAGATTTTGCCTCGCCCTTGACTTGGTCGACAACCCCGAGATGATAAAAGAATACGAACACCACCATGCACCCGGAAGCGCCTGGCCGGAAGTGACACAACATGATATTGATGCCGGCATCCACAATATTGAAATCTTCAGAACCGGCAACAGGATGTTCATGATTTTGGAAACAAATGATGATTTCACCTTTGAGCAAAAGGCCGCTTTTGATGCTACCAACCCCAAAATCGCCGAATGGGAACAACTCATGTGGCAATACCAACAACCCCTCCCCTGGGCAAAGCCCGGAGAAAAATGGGTATTGATGGATCGGATTTTCAAATCCTGACTCGAACTAGACAGATTTATCAATTAATTATATATTACATATTTTTATATGTATCATTTTTTATTGATTTTCCGATTTTTTTTAGGAATTTTGCATCAATAATTGAAAATAAAGAAATCAATTCCAAATTTTAACCTAATAAATCAAAAATCATGTCACTTGTCAAATTGGAGTACATTTGGTTGGATGGTTACAAACCCACCCAAAGCCTCAGGAGCAAAACCAAGATTGTAAAATCTGAAGATTTCGATGGAACACTGGCCACTTTGGATATGTGGTCTTTTGACGGATCTTCCACTGAGCAAGCTCCGGGCGGTTCCTCTGATTGCTTGTTGAAGCCTGTGTATGTGGTGAATGACCCACAACGCAAAAACGCTTACCTGGTGATGTGTGAAGTATTGAATGCTGATGGCACCCCACATGAATCTAACGGTCGTGCTACCATCGAAGACGACGACAATGATTTCTGGTTCGGATTCGAGCAGGAGTATTTCCTTTGGGATCCCCGCACCAACAAGCCACTCGGCTTCCCAGAGGGTGGATATCCTGGTCCACAAGGCCCTTACTACTGTTCAGTAGGTGCAAGCAACGCTTATGGTCGCGACATCGTTGAAGAGCATCTCGATGCCATCATAGAAGCTGGCCTCAACGTAGAAGGCATCAATGCCGAAGTTGCTGCAGGACAGTGGGAATTCCAGATTTTCGCCAAAGGTGCCAAAGAGGCTGGTGACCAGATTTGGATCGCCCGATATATGCTTGAGCGCATTGGAGAGAAATACGGAGTTGCTGTAAACTGGCATTGTAAGCCTTTGGGCAAGCTTGACTGGAATGGTAGCGGCATGCATGCTAATTTCTCTAACACTACCCTCAGGACTTGTGGCAGCAAAGAGACTTACGACAAAATTTGTGAAGCATTCAGGCCTGTTATCAAGGAACATATTGATGTATATGGCGCCGACAATCACCTGCGTTTGACCGGCAAACACGAGACAGCATCTATCCATGATTTCTCTTATGGGGTATCTGACCGTGGAGCATCTATCCGTATCCCTGTGGTTACTGTAAACCGCGGCTGGAAAGGTTATCTGGAAGATCGCCGTCCGAATTCCGCAGCAGATCCATATAAAGTGGCTGCCCGCATCATCAAGACGGTAAAGTCTGTAGGCGCTTAAAATCGTTTTTCATTCTTTAAGGTACAGGGCCCGCTTCGCGGGCCCTTTTTATTAACTACTTTCCATCAGTCTAACCAAATCAATAACTGTTTTCATCCATTTGAACCTTGCCACGGAAAGTGTAATAGACAAAGAAGGTATAGGTTAAAACCAATGGTGTTCCAATAGCTGCCATAATCAGCATGATTCCAAGGGATTTGTTGGAAGAAGCAGCATTAAAAACTGTCAGGTTATAGGATTCATCGAGCGTTGACACAATCAAATTGGGAAAAAGATTCAATGCCGCAGTCATAAAAATCAAAAGAATGGTGATGCTTGAGAAAAAAAATGCCTGCCTGTATTTTCGTTTAGCAGCAAGCCGGGGAAGATTTAATACTGCAAATATGGCTGCAGCCGGAATCAAAATTGAAATTGGATTGGACTTGAAAACCACAACCAACTTGGGAATCATGATCACTGCATAGAGTGAGGTTATAAAAAATGACACCAGAAAAAAGGTAATTGACCGCTTTAAGCTGACCGTTATCCGTGCATATAACCTGCCATCAGTTTTCAACAAAAGGTAAATGGCTCCATGGGTCATGAAAAGTGAAAGGGCGGTTATCCCTACCATGATCGGAAACGGTGTAAGAAAATCCCAAAACCCATTACCCAAGTATTTTTTATCGTCTCCAATTGGAAACCCCTGCAAAACATTGCCCAAAACCACTCCCAACAAAACGCTTAGAAGCATACTGGATACAGCATAAACAATATCCCAAAGCCGTCGCCACCAGAGCATCGGCTCTTTGCTCCTGAACTCAATGGCGATTGCTCTGAAAATCAAGGTTACCAAAAAAAGGATAAATGGCGTATACATCATAGACAATAAAGTGGCGTAAACAGGTGGAAATCCTGTGAAGAGGGCGCCACCACCAATAACTAACCAAACTTCATTTCCATCCCAAACCGGTCCAATGGCATTCAAAGCAATCCTTCTGCTGGATTCTTTTTTGAATGTTAGATGCCAAGCTCCGGCTCCCAGGTCAAAACCATCCAGCAATGCATAGCCTGAAAATAATCCGCCTACCACCAGGAACCACCATGTAGGGTAATCCAAACCTAAAAAAGTATCGTATTGCATGGTTAAATATTTTTCCAGTTAGCCATGGTATCCTGCTTGGGTCTTGAATCCGTTGCCTCTTCTAATAACATTCCATGACGCACCTTTTTATTGAAAAGGTAGACAAACAACAAGAACAGGATGAGGTAAACAAAGAAGAAAAGCAATAGTGAAAATACCAACTGGTTTTCACTAACCCGTTGAGAAAATGCGTCTGTTGTTCTTAAAAGACCATAAACAACCCAAGGTTGGCGGCCCATTTCTGCAGCAAACCAGCCTGCCTGATTGGCAATTTGCGGTAAAAGGGCAGATAGCATGAAGATTACCAACATCCATCTGGGTTGTCTTGCACCCTTACTGAAAACCCTCCATGTTCCCCAGATGGAGAGCAAAATAAGCAGCATTCCTATGGCAACCATCAAGTGGTAAAACTGGAACACCGCATTAACCTGGCTTGGAATATCTGTTTTTGGAAAGGCGTCCAAGCCTTTAACTTTTTTTTCCCTGTCGGCATAAAGGAGAAACGACAATCCTCCCGGCAGTCGAAGTCCATCAACATGTCCACTTGATGCATCCACCCAACCCATGATGTACATATCCGCTGGCGCATCAGCTTTAAAATGTCCCTCCATGGCAGCCAACTTGGCGGGCTGGTTTACAGAGACCCCGTCTGCAGAACGGTGGCCAGTAAACAATTGAGACAGCGAAAACAATAGGGCAATGGGAAACGCGATTTTTAACGCCCTAACAGAAATAGCAACATAACGCTTTTTCAACAGATAGTAAGCATGAACGCTGATGACCAAAAAGGCCCCTGAAAGGAAAGCACCTATCCAGACATGCATCAATCTGTCCATGCTGGAAGGGTTAAATACCATGGCCCAAAAATCTGTTATTTCTGCTCTAGCATGTAATCCCTCACCCACTATTCTGAATCCGGCAGGAGTTTGTTGCCAGCTGTTTGCCACTACTATCCAAACAGCAGAGAACATAGACCCCAAAAAAACGCCAACTGTAGATATCCAATGTACAACAGGAGAAACCCTGTTCCATCCAAACAAGAGAATTCCCAAAAAACCACTTTCCAAAGCAAAAGCAAAAATACCTTCCGCTGCAAGTGCACTACCGAAAATATCCCCTACGTATTCGGAATAGGTTGACCAATTCGTTCCGAATTCAAATTCCATTACAATTCCTGTTACAACACCAATACCAAAAATGAGTGCAAATATTTTTGTCCAGAATTTAGCAAGATCCCGATACTCCTGATCACGCGTCATTAAATATCTGGTTTCAAACACAACCATCACCAAACCTAACCCTATACTAAGCGGCGGGTAGATATAGTGAAATGCAACGGTGAAGGCAAATTGGATTCTGGCCAGTATTTCAACAGTCATTGCCTATGTTTTTGCAAAACTAATATACCTGTATAAAGTTGGCTGTAACTAAAGTTACACTACTGTTTTATTTGCAGCGCTACCCTTTGAATCTATCGAAAGTTTCTGTTCGCAATCCCCGGTGTTATCTCAACTCCCCTTTTCAAAGCAGGCATGCCCTCAAAACCAAGGGCTTGAGGAGAATCCCCCACCCAATCGGATTGCGTTCCCTCAACCCGAACTGTTCGGGTTTCAGGATCAATAACCAGGGTGGCATAAAGAGCATCCCGGTACGGACAAGTATAGGCAATCCAAGGATGATTGTCGATTACAGACGCAGGGTAGCTTTCATGCTTGAACTTTTCCCCTACCCAAAAATAGGATGCCGAGTTGATGTGCAGATAGTCGACGCCGCCCACCTGATAGCTGGCATTGATATGGGAATGCCCATTGATGGCGAGTAGGATCTTACCTGCATGGGCACTGAGCAGTTGCTGAACTTCAAGGGCGTTGTCGATGGCCAACTCACCTGCAAGAGGCTGGTGCGAAACCACAACAACAGGATTTGCCGTTTTCTTCAATTCGAGTTTTAGCCAAGTCAGCTGTTCCTCACCAATATAGGAGGCATAACCTCCTTTATGCTTGGGAGATCCCTTTTCATTGCCATCCAGTACCAGAAATGAAATGCCGCCAATCATTTGGTGGTAATACCTACCGGGCATACCCCAATAGGCTATGCACTGCGCTGTGGTATAACCTGCATCTGTATCATGATTGCCAATGACATGCATGACCTTCTCATGCGCACGGTTGAAACGGTCTATAACCTCTTTATTTTTTTCTCCAGGGTAAGCAAAGTCGCCCAACTGCAACAATGCATCAGGTTTCACTTTGGCCATAGCATCCAAAAAGGTTCCCAACCTTTTTGGCGCATCATGCATGATATCTTGGTGCAGATCAGTGATCACACCAACTTTAATTTCTTTACGGACATGCATCCACAGATGGGTATCTACTGCAGGAGTCAGCAAAGCCAATGCTGCCTTGACATTAGAGCTTATGAAATCACGGCGGTTAGGCATGATGTATATTTTGCAAAAAGGTAAAGAGGAAGATGGTAATTACCCAAATATTTTCTTTTAGATATAAAAAGTGACAAGAGACGAGTGACTAGTGAAGAGTGAAAAGGCACAAGCTTGCCAACCACAGGTTGGTAAATCTGCTGAAGGTATGCAGGTGTGAATGTAAATTTCGCCTTTACTTTAATCCGTAAATGGCTAATGTATATGCTCATCAAAACAAGTAATGAAACTTTTCAGTCCATTCAGGATAATTATCTTTAATTCATTGTTACAATCTTTCAAAACAGGCCTGGTTTCAAATCTAAAATAGAATATCGACAACAATGATTTTGACCTAGTCTTTTGCATATCTCCTATCAAAGTCTCCATAAATTGGGGAGTTCCGTGCTGATTCGATAATTGTTTTAATATAGCAATGTCTCGGTCATTAACTTTTTCAAATTGTTCAAGTGTAATTTTAACGGAAACTGCATCTTTTTTCTTGTAATATTTCCAAAGCAAGAAATACAACTTGATGATTTCGCTATGCACCGGTTTGGATACATCTAAGTGAAACCCCACCATATTGGAAAGCATAAAGGGTTGGAACATAAATATCTCATCACCTATCTGACTTATCTCTTCGGCAGACAATGCATCCATTTGATCCGAAAGCAAAACCAATTCATCGATTTCCGTAAAATCTGATTTTTCGAAATGAAGTTTGAGTTCCATATTGGCCATTGTTGAGTTGAATACTGCATTTACAGTGCTCCTATACATTGTGAATTACAAGGTATTAAATGGAATTTATACCGTTGTGATTTGCTTTCAAATTTTTGCTAAGCTTCGGCCAGCAAATTACTGAAGCAAATCACAATAAGGATTATTTCCGTTGTGAAAACATTTAACCGGTCGCTCCTCGGGTTTTTTTATTTTCAGATCCAGTCAGTCTCTTCCAACTGAAAAAGTTGCTCTACAGGGACTTTAAAAATAGCAGCCAGCCGCAAACTCAACACTGTTGACGGCACATACTTCCCCAGTTCCATGGCATTGATGGTCTGTCGGGTTACCTTAATCAATTCGGCTAATTCGGCCTGGGTCAAATTATGCCTTGCCCTTTCCACTTTTAAACTATTCTTCATCTTTCCGGCTTTTGTTGATTTTGGTTTTCAACCAATTGAATCTTGCAATAAAAAACCATGTCAAGGTGAAAAGATTAAAGATCATCACCCACAAAAAAGACATGCCATAAACAAAAAACAACGACAAAAAGAGAAGCCCCTGATTAAAATATACTGCCCAAGCCAATGAGTCTAACCTTATTTTGGCAATGTATTCATCCTCTACTTTTTCTTTTGAAAATGCCACCATCATGGAACCAACTATAACCAATCCAACCAACATTTCATCCAGCAAATTCTGTTCTTGCATCCGGAATATGACCAGATCAGCCATCACAGGATTGTCAATGATAACTGGAACGACAAGATTGAATACATCCGGTTCCCAATCTAAGTTGAGCACAACCAATCCAAGAGCCGCTCCAAAAATCAATAACACCCAACCCCATTTTTTCAAAGAATATGCCAGTAAATAACCTGATTTCATGGTTTAAAGATTTAAAGACGAAATCAAATGTATGGTTTATTTTACTTTTTGTCAAATTAAACATACCCTAATTGATAATATCCGATTGGATCAATAGTAGCTCAATACATTAAATAGAATACAATTTCTCATTTCGCGAATTGAGAAATAAAGATACTTTAGCCATATGAAAAAGCACAATGGTATGTGCCTTCAGGATATTGTAATCCTGCTTAAAATAGTCTTGTAGGGGAAAAAGGAATGGCAATACCAAGATCTTTCCCGCTCTTTATACATCAGTGTAGCGGAAATTAATGCTTCATTGAACAGAAGTAAAGCGGCAGGATTGATTGATTTTAACCGAAAAAGGGATAACAAACTTGCTTTGATTGAATTTCTAGCATACGGACTTCAAAATGTTTTTCCGGTTGACCCGGGGCCTTTAGCAAAACGAATGCCTACAGCTCATTCCCACCCCGCTGTAACAAACAAGATTATAAGCGAATCGATCTATGTTTGGCCAGAAATAAATAGCAAAGTTTATGGACAGTCGATAGAGCCATTATACGCTAACCAGGTCAAAGCCGCACTGGAAGATGCTAAACTATATGAAGTAATGGCGCTGATAGATATGGTAAGAGCAGGGAAAACAAGGGAAATAAAAATGGCGATTCCAGAACTAAGTAAAATCATAAAAGGTGAGCCATCACCTAAACATAAATAGAATTAAGTCTGTCTACCACATTCAATGATTAATCGTTGATATAATGACTACTCAAAGTGAAGCTTTGGGCTTTACAAATAAATGGTATCAACTTGCCTTTGAAAATTCAACACAGTACAATTTAGGTGAGTAAAAAATTAGAATTTTCAGTCACACATTTTTATAGCATTCAAACTGGAAGCTTTTCTCAATCGTGGGAAAAATGATGGTCGGACGAGTACAGATTTTGAGGATATTATCTTTCTATTGGAAACCAGATCAATAATTTGGAAAGAGTTGGAGAGGCAGAACCAAATTTGTTAATTTATCTCAAAGAAACTTTCAAGAAATTGATACAAAATGAAAATTTTGAGGAGTGGGTAGATTGTCATGCAGGTTTTGGAAGAGTGTCTGCCAGCTATTACATTATGGAGCAACTCAATATTTACATATTGGAAAATGTTAAATAAAAATCCGCGGCAAAGCCAGGGATTTCTTGTAGTCCGAAAAAGGGTGATTACCAATTTATTACTGGAAGATATCAGAATTATTAAGAATGGTTAGAACAGAAGTTTTCAAAACTAAACTATAGATACAGGATCGAACCATCCACCTAAAGCAATAAATAACCCGCCATTTGGTTAACGGGCTATTTTATTTTCAAGTACTTGTCTTGTTTATTCAAATCGATACGAGAAATTATTTGCGAAATGAATGCATGGAGGTTAAATTTATATAAATTGCTCTATATCCAGTCTCTTAAATGAAATTGACAGACTCAATTAATAATTTTTGTATGCAATATTTTTTTTCTGATTTCAGTTACGCACCTCTTGTAACAGCAATACTGGTGAGTATACTTTGTGCCGTATTGGGCTATAACCTGGCATTCAAAATCAGGTTTTTCAAAGAATTGGAGGAAACTCCCATAGTTCCTCCTTTTATCGCTATCCCACCAACATTTTTAGCATTATTGATAGCATTCATGGCATCTGCTGTTTGGCAAAATTCATCCAATGCGCATGCCGCTTTACAGCAGGAACGAATAGCGCTCAAGAAACTCTATCTCTTACCGGAAACATCACCGGAATTAAGAATTAAAAAAGAAAATTATCTGAACAACTATGTTTCGATTGTTCAACAGGAGGAGTGGGGGAAATCGAATAATATGCATGCAGTTCAAAGTGCTGATGATATGCTGGATAGTCTTCTGCTGTTTGTTTTTACAAATCAGTATGATGCAATGATAAAAAAAGAAGATTTTAAAAATGATGCTGACAAATACATTGAAGAGTTGTATACAGCAAGGGACAAGCGATTAGCGCTGGGACGAATGGCCAACTTTGGCTACCTGAATAAATGGATGATTATCTATTTT
>JBDLTO010000400.1:0-3513 GCA_039805815.1 Bacteroidota bacterium
GGATTCATCTTGCTGGCCATGTATGCTACGGTTGCCAAAAGAAAAGGTATTCCCATTCATTTGCTTTCCGGTACCATACAGAATGACATCCTCAAAGAATATGCTGCCAGAGGAACATATATTTATCCACCCGGTCCATCCATGCGGATAATCACAGACATATTTGAATGGTGCAATACTGAAATGCCCAAATGGAACACCATATCCATTTCAGGTTATCATATCCGGGAAGCAGGCAGCACTGCTGCACAGGAGGTAGCATTCACATTGAGTAACGGCAAAGCTTATCTTAAGGCTGCTATCAGCAAGGGATTGGAGATTAACGCTATCGGAAAACGATTGTCGTTTTTCTTCAACGCCCACAATAACCTCTTTGAGGAAGTTGCCAAATTCAGGGCAGCCAGAAAAATATGGGCAGAAATGATGCAGGCCATGGGAGCAACAGATCCCAAAGCCATGATGCTTCGTTTCCATACCCAAACCGGAGGTAGTACACTCACACAACAGCAACCGCTCAATAACATTACCAGGGTAACGATACAGGCTCTTGCTGCCGTTTTCGGAGGCACACAATCTCTGCATACCAACGGTTATGATGAAGCGATTAGCCTGCCAACAGAAGCTGCTGCCCAAACTGCTCTGAGAACCCAACAAATCATCGCTTTTGAAAGTGGTGTTGCCGATACGGCAGACCCATTGGCTGGTTCATACTATGTGGAATCCCTGACTGTAGAGATGGAAAATAAAATATTGACCATCATGGCAGACATAGAAGATATGGGGGGCAGTGTTCGTGCAATCGAAGAAGGATATATGCAGGAACAAATAGCCGCAAGTGCATACAAATATCAACTGTCGGTTGAATCAGGTAAAAAAACAGTTGTAGGTGTGAATGCTTTCCTTGCATCTGATGAAAATGAAATTCCGGTTATGCACATAGATGATAGCATCAGGGAGAATCAAATTCAAAAAATCAAACTGTTGAAACAAACCCGGAATAACGAGAAGGCCTCGTCATCACTGGAGCAGGTTAAAACTGCAGCTTTGAATGGAAACAACCTCATGCCAGCAGTAATGGCTGCTGTTGATCATTATTGTACCCTTGGCGAAATTGCAGATACGCTCAGGAAAGTATTTGGGGAATACCGTCAATAGTAGCAAAGTGTTTGGTATAAAATGTGTGAAAAGCCTGTCTAAATGCATTAAAACCATCATCCAGCAACTGGAAACGATCTCTGAGTCCGTTGTGCTGAACTACCTGAAAATCAAGATCCAGCCTGTTATCCGCTACTGCAATTGTTTCTGCCTCATCAATGTGTTCGCTGACTGCGTAAGAAAAATCATAAATTTCATTGCGTAACTCCAATATCTTATCCTCGATAAAAATCAGTTCCGGGAGATTTTCATTTCCTTCAACACTTGAAACATCTTTTATCCGCTGTTGAACAGCGTCCAAATAGGATTGAAACCTTTCAAAGGCATTGATCCATTCAAAGTGCTCTGATTGCTGGGGTGCTGTTTCGGTAAAATGCATGACCATAGGCTTTTTTTACAAAAATCAGCCTAAGCATTACCCCATACCATGAGCAATAAATCCCTAATCCATGATTTTAGTCATGCTTCAATTCAAACCGAATGCAAGCAATTACTAGCTGTACATTTCCTGCCTAAGCTCGGCAACACGTTTGTCGGCTAGGTACTCATCAAAACTCATCAGCCTGTCAATTGTGCCCTTGGGTGTCAACTCGATAACCCTGTTGGCAACTGTTTGCATGAAAGTATGGTCATGAGAGGTGAGCATCACGATGCCTGGAAAATTCATACACCCTTCGTTGAAGCTCTGGATGCTTTCCAGGTCGAGGTGGTTCGTAGGCTGATCAAGCATCACCAGGTTGGGATTCTGCAACATCATCCTGCTCACCATACACCTCACCTTTTCTCCCCCACTCAGCACCTTGGTTTTTTTCTGGATATCATCACCGCTGAACAGCATCTTACCCAAAAATCCACGGAGGAATGGTTCATCAGCATCTGTTACATGTGGTGGTACAAATTGCCTCAACCAATCGAGCAAACCCAGGTCTTCTTTGAAGAATTGGGAATTCTCAACAGGGAGGTAAGATTTGGTGATGGTAGTTCCCCATTCAAACTTGCCGCCATCAGCTTCCATTTCGCCATTAATGATTTCAAAGAATGAAGTAACTGCCAGCGGATCTCGGCTGATGAATGCGATTTTATCATTTTTGCTGATGGAAAAAGTAAGCTTATCAAACAGCTTTCTGCCATCGACAGATCTAGATAAATTCTCGACGGAAAGAATCTGATTGCCCACCTCACGCAAAGGCTGGAATATGATGCCGGGATATTTCCTGTTGGAAGGCTCAATCTCTTCAATGGTCAATTTCTCCAAGGCTTTTTTCCGGGAAGTGGCCTGCTTCGATTTAGAGGCATTGGCACTGAAACGGGCAATAAAGTCGAGCAATGCCTGACGCTTATCCTCCATTTTCTTGTTTTTGTCGTTGATCTGGCGGGCCATCAACTGAGAAGATTCATACCAGAATGTATAGTTACCGGTAAAAGTCTTGATTTTTTGCCTGTCCACATCAGCCACATGTGTACATACGGCATCCAGGAAATGCCTGTCGTGGCTCACCACCAAAACAATATTTTCGTAATCAGCCAGAAAGTTTTCCAACCATCCGATTGTTTCAATATCCAAACCGTTGGTAGGCTCATCCAGCAGCAGGATATCCGGATTACCAAACAATGCCTGTGCAAGCAAAACACGCACTTTCATGTTGGAAGGCATGTCTTTCATCAGGGTGCTGTGGTATGAATCAGTTACACCCAAATCACTGAGAAATGTTGCAGCGTCGCTTTCAGCAGTATACCCTCCCATTTCTCCGAACTCAGATTCCAGTTCACCAGCCCGGATGCCATCTTCTTCAGAAAAATCTTCTTTGGCATAAATCCGCTCACGCTCCTGAGCAATTTCCCACATTTTCTTGTGGCCCATCAACACAGTATTCAAAACGGTTTGTTCGTCAAACTGAAACTGGTTCTGGTTCAAGACAGCCATACGCTCACCTGGCGTGATTTCAACAGTACCTTTATTGGGTTCAATTTCACCACTGAGAATTTTTAAGAAAGTACTTTTCCCGGCACCATTGGCGCCAATCACACCATAGCAATTGCCTTTGATGAAATTGATGTTAACCTCATCAAAGAGTACCCTTTTGCCGTATGCGAGCGTTATGTTTCTAGCACTGATCATCGTATAATTTTTTTTCGTTTTGCGGTTGCAAAGTTAAGGAAAATCAGGGAGGGTAAGCGTTAAATACAACAGGAAACCGATTCCCCACATCCATTCTTTAATTTTTTTGTAAATTGTAAGTTCAAAGTGAAACCATGCATAAACTTCTATCCCTTGTATTGCTTTTTGTCTCTTTATGGAGTCAGGCCCAATCTCCTATTCAAACTGCTATTGACACGAAATCCAAGGCAATTGCCCCG
>JBDLTO010000401.1:0-4342 GCA_039805815.1 Bacteroidota bacterium
AATCTTCTGCTATAGTTGCCGGAAGATCTGTCTCAGTTTCTATTGGGGCTACCGGCTTTACCTGAATACGATTCTTATCAGGGTCCAGCCTAATCTGATTATTCTCATAAACACTGTAGCCTTTTAGGATCAGACCAATACAAGTTGCATACATTGGTTTCTCCAGGTCAATGAGATGATTAGTAGCAAGGTGTTCATTGGGATATCCAATTCGTGCATTGAGACCCGTTGCATACTCTGTTAACTGAATCAGGTGTTTCAATTGTGAACCGCCACCCGTAAGTACGATTCCGCCATTGAGCATTTTGTTATCCAAACCAACTTGCTTCAGGTGAAAAGTAACAAAAGCAAGAATTTCACTCATCCTTGCCTGAATGATGGCAGACAAATTTTTCACGCTGATTTCCCTTGAAGGCAAACCTCTTAATCCTGGAATTTTAATGAAGGCATTAGCCTGAGCCTCTTCCGGAACAGCACTTCCGAATTGAATCTTCATTTGCTCAGCCTGACTCCGCAATACCCCCAATCCTGTTTTTATGTCATTGGTAATATTCTCTCCGCCAAATGGAATTACGGCTGTATGCTTTAGGATGCCTTCATAGAAAACAGCAAGATCAGTTGTTCCACCACCTATATCCAGAATTGCTATGCCCGCCTCAATATCTTCCTCACTCATTACTGCAGCTGATGAAGCTAATGGCTGTAACATGAGGTCTTTTACTTTCAAACCTGCCATCTCAACACTCCTGTTGATGTTGCGGATTGCATTGCGATCACCCGTAATGATGTGAAAATTTGCACCAACCTTAACCCCGGTATAACCAATAGGATCAGCAATATTGTGGTAGTTATCTACAGTATATTCCTGGGGAATAACATCAATAATCTGATCGCCAGCTGGGATGTATGTCTTATACTGATCTGCTATCAATTGATCAATTTCAAACTGTCTGATAACATCATCGGTAGAACGTCTTACAATATCACCCCTGGTCTGAAGACTTTTGATGTGATGCCCTGCAATTCCTACATAGACTTCATTTATTTCGAGTCCGGGATTGGAATCGTAACAATTTTTCAATGCCGTTTCTATAGCTCTTATTGTCTGATCAATATTGAGCACCATACCATTTTGCACACCACTACTTGATGCGTTGCCGAATCCCAGAATTTCCAATTTCCCGAATTCATTTTTCCTGCCGGCTATAGCTGCAATTTTTGTGGTGCCTATATCAAGACCTACGATGATGGGTTGCTCATTATTCATAAAAATTGGTTTTCTGGTATAATTATCTTTCATTGAATTACTGAATCTTTATTTGTGGTATCGATTTTAATTTCCAAGCCTTCACTTTTCCTGCAGATTACCTGATTTTTAAATTGAAGATCAATCTGCTTGTACTTACCCCAAGATTGATCTTGCGTAAATTTTTCATATGCCAACTTCAGTTTAGGCAGCAGATTATCCCAGTCTCCTCTTTTCCCAAGTAATACTGTTTCATCACCAAGCTGCATAGACAATTCAAAACTTCCATCATATTGAATATGCACGGTTTCAACCTGCGCCATCCAGAATTCATCAGCCATGATGTATCGGGATAGCCCTACAATACGCGCCATGGTTGAAGAATCAGCAGCATTCAACGGTCTTTTCAAAAGCGTAAAATTGGTAAATACAGGCAGCTGTAATACATCTGTAGTTTTCAACGGCAAAGTCTTAAAGTCTGCATCAAGGTAAACCGAAACTCCGTCAGGCAAAAACAACCTGGCTACAGGTGTTCTTTGAAAAACTTTGATGTGCATAACCCGGTGATGATCAAAAAAAACATCTGCATCAGAAACCCATGGATTTTTTTCTATTTGCTGTTCAAGATCAAACAGATTAAAATCTGGTATTCTTTTACCAACCGGCTGTATTCCTGATCGCTCAGGCCAAAGTGCAGTTGATATTTCATCTGCCGTAACCATTTTCAGCTTGCTTTTGCCATCAATGGTTATTTCAACACGTGCGCAGACTACTGAATTTTCAGTACTCACTGCACTCACAAGCAATACCAAAACACCTGAGCATAAGGATCCCCATAACAGCCAGGTAAGAATTTTCAATATCATTTCTTTTTTCAACATGCTTTGCTGATCAGAATTTTTCTAATAGGTTCAACCAATGTATCAATACTACCAGCACCTGCTGTAATTATCAATTCAGGCATTTGGTCAGAAATCCATCCAGGAATTTCTACAAGATTAAGTAAGCTGACTTTTGATTTCATTTGTCCAGCTATCATGCTGCTTTCAACACCTGGAATAGGCAATTCTCTTGCAGGATAAATAGGCAATAAAATAACTTCATCAGCCAGGTCAAGGCTTTCAGCAAATTCGGCAGACAGGTCACGGGTACGGGAAAAAAGATGAGGCTGAAAAATCAATGTACATTTCCTTGAAGGAAACATTTTCCTAACACCTTGCATCAAAGCACTCAACTCTGCAGGATGGTGGGCATAATCATCGATGAATACAACATTTTCAGACTTATAGACATACTCAAATCTGCGTTTGACCCCTTTGAAAGAAGCAACAGCACTCCTTATGCGGTCATCATCAATACCCAGAAACTTTGCAACAGCAATGGCCACAAGCGAATTCTCCACATTATGCATTCCGCCCATTTGGAGACAAAGTTTATCAAGAACCCAATCCGGACCAGTTACACTGTACTCAAAAGCACCTTCATTAACAACGCAACTTTCAACATGAATAGAAGCAGAACTTTCTTCCGCACCAAAACTAAGCTGAAGAGGAGCTTTAAATTCACAAGCCCTGGATATCCCCTTTTTATAGAGCAGTAATCCATCAGGCTTCAGATTATTGCTGAATTCAACAAATGCATTTTCCATTTCCGTTGCTGTGCCATAGATATCCAAGTGATCGGGATCCATTGATGAAATGGAAATAACATCTGGAGATAACTTCAGAAAACTTCGGTCATACTCATCCGCTTCAATAACACATACATTGTTGGCATTACTCCAGAAATTGGTATTGTAGTTGCTCGAAATGCCTCCCAGAAAGGCATTACATCCAAATCCCGAATCTCTCAAAACATGACCAACCATTGCTGTAGTGGTGGTTTTCCCGTGCGTTCCGGCAATACAGATATTAAAGCTGTTCTCTGAAATAAGTTGCAGCACATCACTTCTTTTCAATAATGGAAGATCAAGTGACTTGCAAAAATTGAAAATCCTATTATCTGCTGGGATAGCAGGTGTATACACCACCACATCAACATCAACCGGAAACAAGTCTGTACTATCTTCAAAATGAATGGAAACACCTTCGAGTTGTAAAGCATCTGTAAGTGGGGTCTGCGTTCTATCATATCCAGAAACACTGATACCAATACTATTGAAATACCTCACCAAAGCACTCATCCCAATGCCTCCTATTCCCAGGAAATATGCTTTCTTAATATTGTGTATGTTTAACCTTTCAGGCATTCGTCTTTCTTGTATTTTGTAAAATCTGCATGGCAATTGCATAATCCGCATTAGGGGTAAACAACCCAGCTGCAGCTTTCGAAAAATCCGCTAACAACTGGGGATTACTGCCTAACTCAAGAATTTTTTCTAAAAGCAGCTTCGCAGCATCCTTGTCCTCTACAACCCACGCCGCACCGGCATCAACAAGAACCATTGCATTCACCCGCTGATGATCTTCTGCCGCATGTGGCAAGGGAACAAGGATGGAAGGTTTGCCTGATGCACATATTTCTGCCAATGCTATAGCACCTGCCCTTGATACAACCAGATCAGCTGCGGCATAGGCATAATTCATTTTGGCTATGAACTCCGTAATACAAACATCCTTCCGTTTCCTGACTGATTCGTCCACACTACTTAGATTTCCTTTGCCTGTTTGCCAAATTAATTGCACGCCCGCATCAGCAAATCTTTCAATTGATCGGGAAATTGCAGCATTGATACTTTGTGCACCAAGACTACCGCCAATCACCACTACAGTTGGCTTATGCACCCTTAAACCAAAATATTCCATTGCCTCTTCACGCGTAACAGTAGCATTCACAATTTCTGTCCGCACCGGATTTCCAGTTTTTACAACAACAGAACCAGGGAAGAACTTATCCATCCCATCTGTTGCAACCATCACTGCTTTGGCTTTGCGAGCGAGTAACATATTAGATTTCCCGGCAAAAGAATTTGCTTCATGCAAAAAGGTTGGTACTCCTTTTTGCTGGGCATATTTTAAAACCGGAAAACTGGAATAGCCACCTACACCAAATACAGCATCAGGATTAAATGACCTGAATATCTTCCTTACCTGCAAA
>JBDLTO010000402.1:0-14179 GCA_039805815.1 Bacteroidota bacterium
CTGTGTAAGTGCCGCCACTGCAGCAACCATCAGCCTTCCGGTTGAGAATGAACCCAAGCTTTTGATCACACCAGCGGGCTCCACGCAGATTTGTTCTGGTGATAGTATTGTACTTTCAGCCGGTGAAGGGGATAGTTACCAATGGTATAAATATGGTATTCCGCTTGCCGGGGCACAGTCGCAAACTTATACTGCAACTTCAGAAGGTGTGTTCACTGTAAGTCGCCGCAGCAGCACAGGTTGTCTGTCTCAGCAAAGCGATGGCATCCTGGTTACTGTTGCTGCAATTCCCGCACAACCTGTACTTTATGCTGAAAAGCGTTCCTTATGTTCGGGCGACAGTGCAGTTTTGATTGCAGGTGCGCCTGCACCGCTGCAGTGGTTCAGGGATGATGTGCTGATAGAAGAGAGTACTGATTATATGCTTGTGGTTAAGCAGTCAGGTATTTATTCAGTAAAGTCTGTTTCAGCTTCAGGTTGTGCCGGACTGAAATCTAATCCAGTGTTAATACAGGTGCTTGTTCGCCCAGATCAACCAACAGTTGAGGTTACACAGCCGGATTGTTTTAACTGGGGAATCATCAGCATTAAATCCCCTCTTGCTTCAGGATACCTGTACAGCATAGATGGTGTGTCTTATACCAATACATCCGGATTGTTTACCGGGATGGCAGACGGCAATTATACTGTTGCAGTTAAAGCTGCAAACGGTTGTGTTAGTCCGTTTACCCCCGCAACCATCCAATCAACGCCCATCAATGATACCTTGCTTACAATAACTGCAGGTAGCTCAACGCAGATATGTGTAGGAGGTTCAGTAGTGCTTACTGCCAGCAAAGCAGCAAGCTACCAGTGGTACCAAAATGGCATACCTGTTGCTGATGCCCAAATGCAAACCTACACCGTATCAGGAGAGGGTGTATATACAGTTTCCAGGAAAAGTGAAGGAAACTGTGTTTACCCGCAAAGTATGGGAGTTCCGGTGCGTATTGTGCAACCGCCTGCTGCACCTGTAATCGCAGCACCCAAACAATTGATATGTGCAGGTGAAACAATTGTTATACAATCTAGTCAGGCATTTGCTTTGCAATGGTTCAGAAACGGACAAGCCATTGCCGGTGCTAACAATGTTCAGCTTCAAGTTCAGGCTTCCGGAACCTATTCTGCTCAGGCAGCAAATAGTGCGGGTTGCAGCAGCACTTTCAGCAATCCAGTTGTAATTACTGTTATCGATCTGCCGTTAACCCCAGTTTTGGAGATTGATGGAACCAACCAGTTTTGTAAGGATGAAACACGGTTGCTGAAGGTGAAACTTGTGCCGCCAGCACATATAATCCAATGGTTCCGAAACAATACACTGCTACCCGGCGTCTTTTCAGATACCCTGCGGATAAATGATGGAGCTGCTTACAGGGTGACGTTGACAAACAGCAATGGATGTGTTTCAATACCTTCAAACACTGTCACTACTGCAGTTGTTTGTGTTACAGGAATTTACGTACCTGATGTATTTACTCCCAATGGGGATGGCATCAATGATGTCATTAAGCCCATCACGCCGGGAATAAAAAAATTCAGGTGGTTCAGGATCTATAACCGATGGGGTAATCTGGTTTTTGAATCTGCCGATGCGCAGAAAGGATGGGATGGTAAACTCCGGGGGAAAGATCAACCGGCTGAAACCTATATATGGGTTGTGGAGGGTGCAGACAGCAGGGGCATAAGTATAAAAAAGACTGGCATGTTAAATCTTGTACGATAGTGAAAATGATAAACAAAACAATTAAAAAAGCTTTGTTGACGGTGTGCTTGTTTGCGCAGGGTATGATCCTTGCTGCACAGGATTTTCATTACGCTGATGTGCAGACCATGAACCTGTGGTATAATCCATCCCTCAAAACCACTAAAGAAGGAGATCTCCGCTTCAATTACAAAGATATCAAGTACCGTTCTATCTCTGCCTTCAGCAATGGCAATGCCATCCTATCACTTCCTTTTATTAAAAAAGACAAGGGCGCGCAGGCAGAGCGCAAAGGATTTTTTTCTGCAACAGCGGCAGGTGCATTCGACCGGTCAAACCGGGGTGCTTTCAGACACACAACGGGGATGCTTGGCTTCGCCTATGCACAGCAGCTTACCGCCGACCAGGTTTACCTGTCATTGGGGTTTCAGGGTACCACCACTTCAGCTTCATTTGGGGGTATTACAGGATTGTTTCCGGATCAGTTTGATGCATACGGACCACTTTCAGTTGTTACGCAGGATCCTTTGCGGGCACAAAGGTCTTTGCAATGGGTTTCATTTCACAGTGGGTTGTCTATCTTTCAGCAATCTGAGCAGCGAGACTGGTACCTGGGCGCCAGTGCCAGACACCTGAATAATCCTTATACCAATGAACAGAAGACCACAGACTACAGATTAGCTACACAGTTCAGTGTGCAGGGCGGACTAACCGTAAAGAATGAGCTCCACCAGTTTGGAGTCTACAGCCTGGTTAACTGGAAGGCAGAAGCCTCAGAATACCTGTTGGGTGCGCGCTTCGGGAGAACCATTGATCCGCCTGCAGGCGGACATGAGGGCACTGCACTTTATTTTGGACTTGGTTTCAGGTTACGCGATGCCATCATTCCAAACCTCCAGATGAAATTCAATAAAACAATTGTCGGTTTTCATTATGATATCAACATTTCCGGACTCCGTGCAGCGGGATATACCCGTCAGGGTTTTGAACTGGTGGTATCCAGAAAACTGTATTGATAAAGCATGTTTAAATACCCTATTATGAAATCATTCAGGATAAAATGGCCGCTTCTGATACTAATGCTGGTCATGGCTTCCGTTTCCCAGGCACAACAGCTTCCTGTTCAGCCTAAACTTCCTGCAGTTAACCCAAACAAGTGGACACAGTTCGGATTGAATAAACTCCATGTGCAGGATTTTGGAATTGGAGAACAATATACAGATACCTGTACCACTTGCCTGGACATTGGTTCTTTTTTAGGAAGGGCCAACACAACTACAGGAATAAGTTTCTACATGAATCGTTCTGAAAAGTTTTCTTTCAGTACAGATTTTGGGATTGGCTACGGTTATATTTCCCGTAACAATCCAGAAGCATCTGACAAACAACGCGGATGGTCTTCAAGCCTGCGCACTGATTTCTATTATCATTTTTACGATAGCCGTCTGCAGGTTCAGCCTTTTCTCTTTGGTGCATTGCAGGGATCACTTAAACGGGGCACAGCTTTTGTTTCTGCACCTGTAGGACTTGGTGCCAGGTACATGGTGTTTAACAACCAAGGTATGATTACGGCTCAGGTGGGGTATGGACTCGGCATCACCCAGCGGATGCGGAATCATGTCTCCTATTCCTGGGGACTGTATATCGGTATAGGCAAGCGGAAGAAAGATGCGGATAAAAAAGAAATGATTACAGCACCAGATGCTGATTCAGACGGAGTTACAGACAGCCTCGATGCTTGTCCGTTTGAACGCGGTCCACGCAACAACAAAGGTTGTCCAGTTTTAGACCGCGATGGTGATGGCATGGCTGATAAGTTTGATAAATGTCCTGAAATCAAAGGTCCTATCAGTAATGATGGTTGTCCACTCAACGACCGCGATAAAGACGGCATTGATGATGCGAACGATAGGTGTCCGGATATTGCCGGAACGCCAGGTGGCAGGGGTTGCCCGGGAGACACGCTCAAAATTGAAGTACCCCGCAAGGAGGAGAAGCCTTTTTCAACCTGGAGGCAGGATGGCAATCGGTTTGTAAGTGTTTCTGGAGACAGCATCAAGTATATCATCCATTTTGATTTCGACAAATTCAACCTCGTGCAAAACAGTTTTGACATGCTCAATGAGGTTGTCACTTTCATCAAAACAAACTCAAATTTTGAATGTGTGCTTGAAGGTCATACAGATCTGGAAGGAGATACAGATTACAACCTGAAACTGTCTGAACGCAGGGTTCGCAATACAAAAAATTACCTGATGAGTTATGGGGTTAAACCCAATAGGCTCACTACCAGTTACTATGGCAAGTCAAGACCCCTGGTTTCAAGCTTCGATGAGAATGTATCTTGGATGAACCGCAGGGTGGAGGTGATGTTGGTGAGGAAGAGGTGAGTAAACAGCGAGGGGAAAGGCAGGAGGCAAGAGGGATGAGGGACAAGTGACAAGTGACGAGGGAAAAGGGGTGAGGTTGATGTAGTGTTCACTTTTCCAGAAATTCCCCTGCTGTCATTACAGGAATAAATGAATTTTTGAAATCCTTTTTGTTTCGGGTAACGATTGCATCAGCGCCATAATTGATGGCAGTAAAATATTGAAGACCATCTTCGAAATCTGTAAAATCAGCAGCAAGGGCCAGCTCAATCGATTTATCTTCAAGTGGTAATACCGTTACCAATACTTTAAAAATCGACATGTATTTTTTTACCTCCACGTCCTTGTGGTGTCTGGATATGGAATAATATGCGTTGGCGAAAGTGAGTGCTGAAACACATAATTCAACTTCTTTTCTGTCACCACGGGAAAATAATTCCTGGGCATCAGTGTAAAACGGAATCCTTTTTGCCAACAGGTCGATGACAATGTTTGTATCCAGGAAAACTTTCTCCATCAGGAATATTTTTTATCAATAAAACTCCTGTATTCCTGTTTATCATCTTGTTGGTTGGGAATGATGCCCGTCAGACTTTCTACTAATGGAGTTACGTTAGATTTTTTTTGGGATATACGTGTAACTGAATCCAGGTAGGTCTCAATTAATTTGGAGAGGCTAACACCATGCTCACGAGCATAGTGTTTAGCCTCTTCAATAATTTGTTTATCTATATTGAGGGTAAGTTTGGTATTCATACAACTCAAATATACGTAAGTTTAAATTAATTTCTTACGTACAAGTATCATCCCCCCTCAATCTTTTTCATTCATCAAAACCCATCACCGTCGAGCATGTTGCCAAGTCCGCCGAGGATGCTTCCTTCTTCTCTTCTCGGACCGGTGCCATATGAAATAATCCTGCTGGCCAATCTGCTGATGGGCAGTGTTTGGATCCAAACCTTGCCGGGACCGCGGAGGGTTGCGAAGAAGAGACCCTCGCCGCCGAAAATGGTGTTTTTGATACCTCCTACAAACTGGATATCGTAATCTACGGTCTGTGTGAAAGCCACTACGCAACCGGTATCGATTTTCAATACTTCACCAGGTGTGAGGTAACGCTCGAAAACGTGGCCGCCTGCATGAACGAAAGCCATGCCATCTCCTTCAAGCTTCTGCATGATGAAGCCTTCTCCACCAAAGAGTCCGGTACCCAGTTTGCGTTGAAAAGCGATGCCCACATTCACGCCCTTAGCGGCACAGAGGAAGGAGTCTTTCTGGCAGATAATCCTGCCATCGAGTTGCTGGAGGTCTAACGGAATTATTTTACCGGGATAAGGTGAAGCAAAGGATACTTTTTTCTTTCCGTGAACCATATTGGTGAAGGCGGTCATAAACAGACTTTCTCCTGTAAGTAACCTTTTGCCTGCAGAGAAGAGCTTGCCAAGAACACCCTGTTGCTGGCCGGAGCCGTCTCCAAAAATGGTTTGCATCTGAATGCCGTCATCCATCATCATGAAGCTACCGGCTTCTGCGATGGCTGTTTCATTGGGGTCTAGTTCAATTTCCACATACTGCATTTCTTCTCCAACTATTTTGTAGTCGATTTCATGGTTGGAACGTGTGCTGAAGTTTGACATGGTCTATTTTTTTTATAGGTATTTTAATGAAAAATGGGAACAGCTGAAGGGTATCATGCTGTTCCCATTCATAACACTAAACTAATTATTGTTTTCCATTCCACACAGGTTTACCCATGATCCTACGCACAAGATACATGAAGCCTGCAAGTAGGAAGAAGAGCGGTCCGAGTAATCCAAGAATGGAAATCCATCCACCCTTGAAAAACTTCGTCATGGGTCTTTTCAGTCGCTCTGCAATCAGGTACATAGCTGGTACAATGAGCAGGGTCATGAAGAAGGCGAACATCAGTCCCCAGATGATGGTCAGCGCCAGCGGTTTCCAGAAAACGGCGTTGTCGCCGCCGAAGAAGATATGCGGATTGAGTTCAGAGAAAAGGGTAACGAAGTTGATATTGAAACCAACAGCGAGTGGTATCAGGGCGAGGATGGCTGCCAGGGCTGTAAGGAGTACGGGGACAATCCTCGTCTTTCCGGCTTCAATAACAGCATCTCTTATTTTCATACCCCTGCTCCGGAGTTCATCAGCAAATTCAATCACGAGGATACCATTTTTAACAACGATACCGGATAGACCGATTATACCAATGCCTGTTGTTACAGCTGCAAAAGTAGAACGGGTGATGGCATAACCCAGCAGCACGCCGATGAGGCTGAAGAATATTTCAGACAAAACGATCATGGTGCGGCTGTAAGAACCGAACTGTAGGATGAGGATGAGGAGGATAAATCCTACTGCAATGAAAAGGGCATTACCCAGAAACGCAGCAGTTTCTTTCAGTTGTTCTTCCTCACCGGTTTGTGCAACGGTAACACCTTCAGGTTTTTGTTTGAATGCATCAATTTGCTTTTTGATTTCCACATTCACTGCCTGCGGTGTATACCCCTGCGATACGAGTACATTGGAGTAGATGGTAATCACACGTTTTTGATTCTTACGTTTGATACTGCCGTAGGTGTTGCTGAGGTCTGCTTTCACAACAGAGCTGATTGGCACCTGTTTGATCATGCCTGTGGTGAAATCCCTGTAGGTGATGCGCATATTCAGCAGTTCAGACAAGGTCTTTCTCTGACTGGCATCGTTTCGGATTACGATATTGTATTCCTCTTCGCCTATTTTCAGCTTCGAAATATCTTTACCAAAAAGCGCTGTTCTGATTTCGATGCCCACCTGTGCTGTTGAGATGCCCTGCATCAGTGCACGTTCACGGTCTATCGAGAGGCTTATTTCGGGGTTTGTGAAATCGACATCAATTTTGAGTTCTTCCACACCCGGAATATTTTTATCTCCGAGGTAGTTTCTAAGTGCAATGGCAGTGCTGGTGAGGTCTTCAAAATTATCACCGGAGACTTCTATGTTGATTGGAGAGGCTGTGGGCGGACCATTACTTTCCTGTGCGATTGTGATCTCTGCCGACGGAATGTTTTTTACAACATTTCGTATTGAATCGAGGTAAGGCATAGTGGACCCACCATCTCGTTCCTCAAAGGGCACGAAGTTTACCTGAATCCTGCCCAGTTCAGGGCGGGTACTGCGGTCGCCACTGTTGGGGTCACTGGCACCAACAGCAACGTTGGCGATAACACTTTCAACAAGCGGGTTCTTTTTGCCGCCATCCACGCCAAGTACTTTGTTGATGCGCCCTTCCAGCATTTGTGTAACTGAATCTGTGTATTCCACATTGGTTCCCGCTGGCAGTTTGAGGTAAACGTAAAGCGTGTTGGGGTCGCCGGTAGGGAATAAGACTACCGGTACATTGCGCATCCCAAAGAATACGAATGAGAAGATAAGGAGGGCAAATGTTGCCAGCAACATCTTAACTGGCCTCCATCCTTCGGTTGTCCACCTGAGCAGCTTTTCATAACTGTTCATCATGGCAGGCAGGAGTCTTTCCTGGAAGGCCTTGATGGCGGCGGTCAGTACATAAGTATTGAGCACCATCAGCAGTCCGAAGAATATCAGCAGGTTCCCTATGAACCGGAAGGAAGCGTTATCACCACCATATCCTGCCAGGTCAAACAATACACCAATGGTCATGAACAGGAGGAATAAAGGTTTTTTGAAGATGGCTGATTTTTTCTTTTTTTCTTCGTGCTCATGTGTCATGAAATCCACTGCAAATACAGGGTTCATGATATAGGCTACGATTAGGGATGCAGTAAGCGTGAAGATCAGCATTGTTGGCAGGTAGATCATGAATTTACCAATGATACCAGGCCAGAAGAGCAATGGGATAAAAGGTGCAAGTGTCGTCAATGTGCCTGAGAGAACTGGAATGAAGACCTCCCCCGCAGCATAACGTGCCGCATCGCGGGAACTTATTTTGCCTTTGCCCAGAGCAAAAATCCTGTGTGTATTTTCAATCACCACAATGGCATCATCCACAACTATACCCAGACCAAATAAAAGTGCAAAGAGCACAATGAAATTCAGGGTAACATTAGAACCTACAATGAAGTCAGCTGTAGGCAGGAAGATGAAGGCAAGGAACATACTAAGTGGAACAGAGAGCGCCACAAAGAATGAATTTGTTACACCCATGAAGAACATCAGGATAATCATCACGAGGATAAAGCCAATGACAATGGAGTTGACGAGTTCGTCAAACGCCGCTGCAGCTTTGATGCTCAGGTCTCCAGTTATGTTTACCTGCAGGTCTTTTGGAAAAACATCACGCTGCATTTCCTTAACGACTTCATTGATTTTTTCTGATGCATTGATGAGGTTTTCGCCTGACCTTTTAATGACGCTCAGCGTAACAACATTCTTATTGTTGAGCCTGGCGAAACTTTCCCTTTGTTTTACAGTATCTGTGATCTTTGCGAGGTCTCTGAGGTAAAAGGGTGCACCGTAAATGTTTTTTACAATGACATTGTTCAGCTCCAAAGCGGAACGAAACTGACCATTTAACCGGAGTGTTCTTTTCTGGTCACCCACTTCAAGGAGTCCCCCTGAAATATCTGCATTCTCCCTTTGGAGTGCAGCTTCCACATCACTGAATCCAACTTTAGCAACTTCCATCTTGTAGCGGTCAACATTGATCTGAATCTCTCTTTCAGGTGCACCGACTACATCAATCCTGCTGATTTCAGAAAGTTCTTCAATCCTGTCTTTCAACTGTTCTGCAAACTCAGCCAGCTTCATGCCATCATAATCACCGCTTACATTAACGGCCATGATTGGTAATTCAGACAGACTGATTTCCTGGACTACGGGTTCTTGGGTGAGGTCTGTAGGAAGGTCTTTCCGGGCCTTGTCTACCGCGTCGCGCATTTTTTGTAAGGCAATATCCGTTTTGACCGAGGTACTGAATTCCACGATGATGGCCGAGAAATCCTGCAGGGAAGTAGACGTGATCTTGTTGATTTTTACACCGGTTATCCCTTTCAGTTGTTTTTCAATGGGCCTGGTAACAAGGCTTTCAATTTCCTTGGGAGAGTTGCCAACATAAACAGTTTGAACGTATATGTTTGGGATGACCACATCAGGGAACTGCTCCTTGGGGAAGGAAACAAATAATCCGATTCCCCAAAGTGAAATGATCAGGGTAATGAGGTAAACTGCTGTTTTGTTTTTGATGGCCCAGTCGGTTGGTCCGAAAGTCTTGGGATTTTTCAGCAGTTTAAAAATGGGGTTGCTGTTTGAAGCGTTATCCATAAAAATAATTTATGTATTGGTACAATTAGTTTGTGGCGGTGGATATCAGCTGACCTTCATAAAGACCCTGAAAACCTTTGGTGATCAGTTGGTCGCCTGTTGCGAGTCCGGATTTTACTTCTATCAATGCATCATAGAAATCTCCTATTTCCACAGTTCTCTTGCGGGCAACACTTTTCCCTTTTTCCTGTGCGAGCACATATACAAACTTGCCTTTTTCATCGGTTTGAATTGTTTCAACAGGAACCACCAG
The DNA here is from genome assembly GCA_039805815.1 of Bacteroidota bacterium. Classification (GTDB taxonomy): domain Bacteria; phylum Bacteroidota; class Bacteroidia; order Chitinophagales; family Chitinophagaceae; genus Pollutibacter. Next base: position 9,659 of record JBDLTO010000402.1, read on the forward strand.
TGCATTTTTGGCTTCATGGTCGAGTATTTTCACTACAGCGATCTGATTAGGCTTGATGGTAGATTTGCTGGGTACCTTGCTTTCAGCAATAAATGACCTGGATGTGATGTTGATGGTTTCACTGATGAGGTTGATTGATGAATTGAAAGACTCATTGATGTCTGGTACGTTGATGACTACCGGCATTCCTTTGCGCACTTTGCTGATGTAGTTTTCAGGAACATCCACAACTGCTTTCATTGCGCTGGGGTTGATGATAGTAATGGTTGCCATTGGTGAGCCCATGAAGGTTTCACCAACTTTAATGGTAACAGCATCTACAATGCCGGAGACTTCAGCGTAAACTTGTGTGGTGCTGAGTTGTTCCTTAACCAGGTCGAGTTGTTTTTCAAGACTCTCCACATTGTTTTTGGATGAAAGGAACTGCACTTCAGTACCAATGCCTTCTTTCCAAAGGTTTTCTTGGCGACTGAATATGTTTTTGGCAAAGGCAAGTTGGCTCTCAACCTGTTTGATGTTTTGCTGAACAATACCGTCTTCCAGTTTCATTACCAGTTGTCCCTTTTTTACCTGGTCACCCTGCTTTACCAGCACCTGTTTAACCTGACCGCCCATGCCTCTTGGTGTTACGTAATATATCTGCTCAGTGGTGATTTTACCTTGTAGTTCTATGTAGTGTGCAAAATCCTGTGTTGCCAATGCGGTTACTTCAACCAGCTTCACTTTCTCAGGGGCAGAAGAGCCTCCCAGTTTCAATATTTCTGATTCAAGTGCTGTAATTTTTTCGGAAAGTGCATCCCTGTCCTTGGTAAGTTTTTCCAGTTCTGCTTTTTTAGCAGTAATGTCTTTACTTTCCTGTTGGGTTCCAGAGCAGGCTGCCAGAACGAAGAGCATGCTGATGATCAATGACTTTTTCATATTGATGGTTTGTACTTTTTTGTGATTAGATTTTGCCCAAAGCTTTCAGGTAAGAGATGCGGGCATTGATGGCATCGTAAAGCGACTGAAAATAATTGCTTTCAGCTGTTTCCAGTTCTGTTTCTGTTTGCAGCAGTTCGAAGCTTGAACCCAGACCCTGTTCATATTTCTTTTTGGTGGTGTTGTAAACCTTTTCAGCCAGTTCCACATTACGTTCCTGCATATCCAGTGTGGAAAGTGCATTGTTGAAAATGATGGTAGCAGCTTGTACCTGGAGGTCGATTGCACGTTTTACGTTATCGATTGTATTGGTTGTTTTTTCAAGGTTCAGTTTGGCCTGTTTGATACGCTGACCTTTCTGCCCTGCGTCAAAAATTGGCACACTCATATTTAACCCCCATACTGATGTTTTGAACCATTGCTGATTGAAATCAAAAAGGTTTGATTTTTGTCCCAGTGCATTTCTGCTATAACTCCAATAGGTTGCAATAGTAGGCGCATAAGCAAGCTTTTGGCGTTTGATATCCAAACCTTGCAAATCTTTTACGATGTTCAGTACCTGGATTTCCTTACGATCTTCATAAGTAAAACCAGACATATCCATCAGGTTTTTTTTGATTCTGTCGTTCGACAGTTTTTCGGTCATTTCCAGCGTGTCTTTCTGATCCAGTGCCATTGCAAATTTGAGGGAAGCCACTCCTATTTCAATGAGTTTTTCAATCTGATTGGCGGTTGTCATCAGGTTGTTCAGCGTCACTTGTGTTTTATCTATATCAAGTCTTTCTGCAAAACCATTTTTGAACAATTTTTCCTGGTCTGATTTTAGCTTTTGCAGTCGGGAGATACTGGAGTCCAAAAAACCCTTTCTTTTTTCGGCAATAAGTACGCTGTAGTAGGCCCTGTAAACATTGCTTTTCACAGAGTCTTCCATGGCTTTGATGTTGGCTTCGGTGAGGTCAATTGATTTTTTCCTGGCCAAAAACGCAATGAAAAGGTCTGGCTGAAAGAGAAGCTGTTGGAATTGGAAGCCTGCGGAAGATTGCCAGGGGACACCGAATTGTGCAGGGAAATACTGGGGGGGATCATTGGGTTTGGTGATGGGGCTACCCGCTCCATTTTTCACACCATTATCTGTTAACACCTGGTAAACAGAGGGGGAGATGAAATCCGGCAGGAGTGTTACGGGAATGCTGAAGAAGTGTTGTGTGGAAATGGTTCCATTAACCTGTGGAAATGCCTGTGCAATGAGTTCCTTGTTTTTGGCCAGCTGCAGTTCCCGGTCGATTTGCAGGTTTTTGATGTCTGTAACCTGTTTCAAAGCCAGTTCCACAGCCTGTTCAGCCGAGAGACTGTATTTTTTTTGTGCCTCGCCGGCAAAGGGTTGCAAAGCCATTGCTGCGAAAATGATAATGCCCCAACGTGTCATATTGCGTGTTTTATTTTGCATGATTTGAGATGCTGTTTTGTTTATATGCTTCAATCAGTTTAAACCCTTTCTCAGTTGCCAGTCCGTACAGAAAGTTTTCAATGATTGCGATACTTACTTCAGCCAGGTTATATCTGGAAGTAGGAAATATATCCATATTGAATGCCAGCATCATAGATTCCAGCCTGTATCTTGCCAATATCTCCACCTGCAGGTCTTGCCGGTAATATCCTTCTGCAATACCTCTCTTCAGGTTTTTAGAAATGATATCGAGGAGAAAGGTGTTCTTGTGTTGCATGAACTGCTGGAAAGATGTGAAATGGTATTTGTGGAGGTCCACCAGCACTACGGGATTCATATTACCCATTTGTTTGGTGATCAGTTGCATGGTATTGAAGATTTCATCAACTGCATCTTTTGATGGCAGGCAACAACCGATGGCTTCTTTTTGCATGACCGCTATCTCTTCCTGGAGAACTATATCTACCAGTTCATCCTTGTCTTTGAAATGTTGGTAAATGGTTTTTTTAGAGATGCCAAGCTGACTGCATATATCATCCATCGAAACAGATCGTATACCCAGCCTCATAAAAAGACTTTTGGCCTGGTCTATTATCCGTTCTCTTATGTCCATAAGTTGTATTTGGCGCCGCAAAACTACGGAAACTTTAAACGGGTAAAAAGTTTCTGTTGAAAAAATTTTGTGAAAATGTTGAACGGCATTTTTTGATTACAAGCTGTTTTTGCGCTGTTTTTCCGGCAAAAACCCGTTTTTTTCACGGGTGGTGATTTTTGAAAGGAGTGTATCTTTGTTCCACAAATACAGTTATGAAAGCATTCAGGCCGGCCAGGATCTTGTATTTCTTTTTCCAGGGATTGGTTGTGCTGGCACCCATTGTCATCACGGCTTGGACGGTTGTTTCCCTGTTTAATTTCATCGATGATATCCTCCCCAACTTGTTGCATGTCTTATTTCCTGATTTTGTGGTGCTGGATGCCAGGGGTTATCCCAAGAAGATACCCGGATTGGGTTTTTTGGTTGCAGTGATGCTGGTATTGATGGTTGGATATATATCTTCTACTTTCATTGTGGGTAAACTTTTGCAATGGTTTGACAACATTCTGGAGCGTACACCCGGAATCAAGATCATTTATTCCACTGTTAAGGATTTTCTGGAGGCTTTTGCCGGTAACAAAAGGAAATTCAATCAGCCGGTACTTGTTTCCATTGAGGCTACAGATGTGTGGCGTATCGGATTTATCACACAGCAGTCTATGGTCAATTTTGGACTGAAAGACCATGTGGCGGTTTATGTGCCACATTCCTATGCTTTTTCAGGTCTAACTTATTTGGTGAAGCGAGACAGAATCAGGCAGGTTGAGGATGTGGGTTCTGCTGATGCCATGAAGTTTATCGTTTCTGGCGGAGTAACTGAGGTGGAGGGGCATGAGTGAATGAGTTGAGAGCATTAAGCTGAAAGGGGAAAGTTGAGCTTCTCTCAACTCTAAACTTTCAACTTCAAACTAAAATCAATTTTGTGAAGATGGGAAATGTGGTGGTATTGGATGAATTGAATATTACTTTTAGGTGTAGTGCTGGTGAGTTGGACAAAACTCCCCTCCTGGACAGGAGGGGTGCCGAGACAAATGAACGAAGTGAGTTTGTTGAGGCGGGGTGGTGGAATCAGATTTTAAAATCCACCACCCCGTCACCTGCCTACGGCAGGCAAGCTCATTCGCCTGCACCTTCGGTGCAGACTCACTCGTGCCACCCCTCCTGGCCAGGAGGGGAATTATTAAAATTCTTGATTAAACAACAAAGAAAGAAATTAGCATGCAAATGTTTTAGGTTGGCCAAATGCTTGTGGCTGCTATCTTTTATTATTTCTCAGCACGTGTATAGCAGAGCGGTCAATAGTTCGGGTTTGCCAGATAAAATGAATCGGGACAATCCCATTTTGTCAACTACGGTCAGCTGGGGATTTTTCGGACACCGGCATATCAATTACCATGCGGTTTTTTTGTTGCCACCGCAGATGATTCCCTTTTACAAAAAGCAGATCCGCTACCTGGCGGATCATGCCACTGATCCGGATAAGCGGCGATATGCGGTCAAAGGTGAGGCTCCACGACATTACATCGACATGGACCGATACGGGCCTGCGGCTGACAGCCTC
>JBDLTO010000403.1:0-4471 GCA_039805815.1 Bacteroidota bacterium
GCCAATTTTCTATTTCTCCTCCTGGCACATATCTTGAACCAACTGACAGGTCTGCACCGTTAATATAACAGGCTTCATAAAGCCGATTGAGATCAGCTGGATCGTGTGAGAAATCAGCATCCATCTCAAAAATATAATCATAGTCGTGTTCAATAGCCCATTTAAATCCCATGATATAGGCAGTTCCAAGTCCAAGTTTTCCGGATCTCTGTAACAGAAAAAGAGTAGTGGGGAAACGTAATTGCATCTTTTTTACAATCTCTGCTGTTCCATCAGGTGAGTTATCATCAATGATAAGCACATGAAATGATTGATTTAATGCAAATATTGCTTCAAGAATTTGAGCAACATTCTCTTTTTCCTTGTAGGTTGGTATGATTACTAACTTTTTCAAACAAATAGGATGGGTTATTTTGATTTACTGTTCAGGAAAGAACGATTTAATATTTCCGTTAGTTTAAGTTTGGTGTGCAGTGGAAATTCACTTTTCATCATCCAATCATAATAGGAGGGTTCCGCCTTTAGAACATCAGCTACAGCCTTACCTTTGTGCTTCCCAAAATTGAAATACTCCCTCCCATTTTCTCTGACAATTCTTCTTGCAAAGTCAACAATATCATCTTCCCCAATAACTTTCAACACTGTTTCCAACGTATCACCCAATTGCGGATATCTTTCAATTTGAGCTTCAAAAACTTCCCAAGTTGCCATAACATCAGCAGATGCTGAATGGGCATTTTCAAGATCTTTTTTACAATAAAAACTATATGCCGCCTTTAGTGTTCTTGGCTCCAGGGCATGAAATATTTTCTGAACATCGAGCAACACTTTTCCGTTTATATCGAATTCAAGTCCGGCTCTGAGAAACTCTTCAGCAATCATTGGCCAATCAAACTTATTGGAATTGTAACCAGCAAGGTCTGCGCCGTCCATAAATTGCTTGACTTCATTTGCTACCTGCTTAAAGACAGGTGCATCCTTAACCATATCGTTGGTGATTCCATGAATTGCAGACGACTCTTCAGGAATATTGCGCTCCGGGTTAATTAGTTTCCTTTTAACAACCTTTGTTCCATCTGTATTAATCCTTATCATGGCTATCTCCACTACCCTATCGGTAGTCAGATTCAAACCGGTTGTTTCCAGATCCAAAAAAACAATAGGTCGTTGCAGTTTGATATTCATCCCCAAATTTATCTGCACAAGATAAGAGGAATTAGGTATCGATTCAAGGGAAATGACATCATTTTTATGATATTTTCACATCAGTGAAACGTTAAAATACTGAATCAGGATAAAAAAAGGAGGAATAACATAATAAATTGAATGAAAATGAGTTTTATCTTCGTTAAAATATAAACTCCAATGAAAAAATCAGTATTTTTTCTTTTGATTCTGATGGTCACCGTTTTTCTCTATTCCTGCACATCTGCCAGAGGAACTACAGGTGGAGCTTGTCCTATGACCTCAAAACTTGTTGGTTACAAATAGAGTTTTTAGCATATTTCCAAAGAAAAGAGGCTGATATGCCTCTTTTTTTATTAATTAAGATTGGCCATTCCTATCATTAGCATATATATTTCGGCAGATAAAGGATTTCAATTAATTTCTTGTAAAAAAGCAAGTAAGTGTCTGCCTATATTTGTATTCTAACCAAAACAAAAAAAATGCATAAAATATTATTGCCTATTTTTTTAATGATTGCTGTTGCATCCAGTGCGCAGAATGATACCAGTGACGTCATAGATTACAGTCAGTTCGGAGACGCTGAAGGCGTTAAACGTTATTGCACCCAAAAAGTATTGAATCAGTCGCCCCAGCGTATCATTAGCTTGGGCTTTGAATATTATGGAAGCTTTCAAATGCCCGGAGTAAAATCTTCTTTGTATTCTAGTGGAGAGCCCATAAAAGATTTCAAGGTAAACAATGTATCAGCAATCCGGGCGCAATTAAATATACCTGTTATTTCTACCAATAAATTGATTTGGCAACTGGGGGCCAGTTACTGGGGAAGTCAATTTAAGATTGAATCACCTGGTACAAATGCCTTTGCAAAAGAGTTAAATGACAACTTTTTAACAACAGCTGGCATCAATACAACCATTTTCAAACCACTGAATGAAAAGAATTTCCTGATTTTTCAGGCAAGTGTTGATGCCAATGGCGTATTCAAAAGTTTCAGCGACATTAACCGTAACGCAACAACATTCAGTGCTACTTCAATTTATGGTTGGAAAACATCTGAAAAAAATATGATTGGTACCGGTATTGCCCGAACATACAGAGCTGGTCAATTGATTTATGTTCCCGTATTACTCTGGAACAAGACATTCAACGACCGTTGGGGGATGGAACTTTTGTTGCCGGCACGCGGACATATCAGGTACAATTTTTCAACATCAAATATGCTTCAGGCAGGATTTGAACTCGAGGGCAATCAGTTTGCAATGAATATACCCAACTCCCTTTCAAACGGTGTTTACCTTCAACGCGGTGAACTAAAGCCTAGAATCATGTGGGACAAGAAAATAGGTGGTTTTATTTGGTTCAACGCTCAAGCAGGATTAAGATACAACTACCGCTTTGATGCTATGAATGAGTATAATGCACGAAAAGACAACCAGCGTTTTTTTTCAAGTAGATTGGGGAATCCTATATACTTTAATTTCAGTTTGAATTTTGTATCACCTTAAATAATCAGAAAACTACAAATAAAAAAGCCCCAATCTTTAAACGGGGCTTTTTTTATATCAAAAAGATGATTTCTATTTCGCAACTTGCCTTGTCCAGGTATCTGTTCTACCAATCAATGATACACCAATGAATCCTCTAACTTCTATGGTATTGGGATTAATCATTTTGATCGTACAGGAATAGGTATTGCCGTTCTTCGGATCATAAATATTTCCTTCTGACCATAGATTCTTTTCCTGATAAACAAAACCCCAAACGTTGATTAGTCCAAGTACAGAACGTGTTCTGGAGGCCTCATCAGGATGAAATTTATCCACTTTGGGCTTACCTGTTTCCGGGTCAATCGGTTCTTTTAACCATACAACTTTACCTTGGTATTTTTCGCCGTTTTTATAAATGCGGACCATGGCATTTCCCTCGCCTGTTTTCCAAACTCCTTGTATTGAATCAGGGTTATCTTCCAATGATGGTGTTGCGGCGGTCAAAGAAATCAGTATACTGAATGAAAGTAAACCTGCAAAAAAAGTTTGAATCAGTTTGTTATTGAAGATCAACGGTTTCATTTAGAAAAGTTTTAATTGATAGGTCAATCAAATATATAAATTTTATTGACTTTTTATATTAATCGTTAAATAAGTAAATACAAAAAGCCCGGGGTATAAAATTCCCGGGCTTAAAATCCTATGATTAACTATTTTGTGGAGCTGGTGGGATTCGAACCCACGTCCAAACATATTCGCCGAAAGCTTTCTACATGCTTATTTTGGAATTGATTGTAGGGAAATTGCAGGAACCAAGCAAACCAACAATTTCCGTAGCTGGATGGTCTTAGTCAACCGGCACAGCCTGGGGTTGAAGCAGCCTAGTTTCTTTTGATTCAGCGGAGTGACTTGGCAAAGGCAGGCCCGTCAGTCGGCTATAATGGGTGCGCTAATCTCTGATTAGGCAGCCATGGCGTAAGTATTCTCGCCATTTATTGGTTTCGAGTTCAGATTAAAGTGCAACATTCGCAACGCACTGCATGCTTACTTTCAAAGATCTACGCTGTCGATACCGGTCAGCCCCGTATAATATTTGCAAAGATACAAAATTAAAAAGTTACACACAGAAATATGCAGAAACTATTGGTTGTTAAAACAGGAAATGATACATTTGCAGTCCCAAGCCCAGATGGCGGAACTGGTAGACGCGCTAGACTCAAAATCTGGTTATCGCAAGGTAGTGCAGGTTCGATTCCTGTTCTGGGCACAAAAATCCTCAACTTCGGTTGGGGATTTTTTATATAAAAAAGGAACTGGATGTCTCCAGTTCCACGATACAGCAGTTTTTGACTCTTTTTACGAAGCCATATTGTCTGCTTTAATCTTACCGGCATCAGCAATAAATGCTGTCAACCGACTGATACAATATTACATTTTTCAAGTGCCTGTTTCCCAAAATTTAGATCAGTACCCTGCATGAGTTTAATCATCATGGCCCTTCTCCTGGCGGAGGCACTTCAAATGGAGGAGTTGTATCAGGATCTTCATCAGGGAAAAAATCAGGATCTTCAAGAGGAACAAGTGGCTCTTCAGGGTCCAATACAGGTTTTATTTCAGGTATCGTTGGCGGAACTATTTCAGGCTTTTTTTCGGGGTAATGTTTCTTCGGTAACATAACATTTTTTGCAAATAGAATAAAAAATCAATCCTCATCAGATCACACTGATCACTGCGAGTTATGATATGACTTATACTACTTAGTGACTTAGATCAATACTTTAATCGACAGTCAAGAA
>JBDLTO010000404.1:0-2526 GCA_039805815.1 Bacteroidota bacterium
ATCTATTTCATTGGAGAATATCCAGGGATGCCCGAGTAATACCCGATTGCCTATTTTTCGCTTTAATACCACTTTCTTCATCATGCAAAGGTAATCTTTCAGGGAAATGATGGAAATTTGCATTGCTGAAAACAGAAAATCAGACAATTTGGCTTGTCGATAGCCTGTGGCAAGACATTTGAGCAGTAAATTTTGCAAAATATATTACCATGGATGACAAAGAAATGCTGAACAACCCGGAAATAACTCCTGAACAATCCGCTCAGGCTGAAAATCTGACGGAAGAATCAAGAGAATTGGAGAATCTTCAAAAAGAACTGCAGGAGCAAAAAGAGAAGTATATCAGACTCTATGCTGATTTCGATAATTTCAAAAGGCGAAGTGCTAAAGAGCGTGTGGAGCTCATTCAGACCGCAGGGCGTGAAGTTATACAGTCGATGCTAGAAGTAATGGACGATTGCGACAGGGCTGAAAAGCAGATGCAAAAAAGTGATGACCTTAAACAAATCAGGGAAGGAATCCAGTTGGTTTTCACCAAATTCAGAAATACCCTACAGTCAAAAGGTTTGAAGGAAATGAAAAGCATCGGAGAAGAGTTTAATCCAGATGTTCATGAAGCCATAACGGAGATCCCCGTACCTGATGAAAGCATGAAAGGGAAAGTTGTTGATGAAGTGGAGAAAGGGTATATGCTGAATGATAAAATTATCCGTTTTTCAAAAGTTGTGGTAGGAAAATAAGCGTCAATTTTAAATAAGAAGCATGTCAAAAAGGGATTATTACGAAATTCTTGGTGTTACGAAATCATCCACTACTGATGAAATAAAGAAAGCCTATCGCAAGGTGGCTATGCAATTTCATCCAGACCGCAATCCAGGCGATAAAGCAGCGGAAGATAAATTCAAGGAAGCTGCAGAAGCTTATGAAATCCTGAGTGATCAGGATAAGCGGGCTCAATATGACCGGTTCGGACATGCCGGCGTGAATGGTAACCGTGGATTTGGTGGAGGTGGTCAGGGGATGAATATGGATGACATATTCAGCAACTTTGGTGATATTTTCGGTGACGATATTTTTGGTAGTTTTTTTGGAGGCGGAGGCAGACAAAAGAGTGGTGGTCGTGCAAGGGGTACCCGGGGAAGCAACCTAAGGATTAAACTCAAAATGAATTATGAGGAGATCGCAAAGGGGGCCAGTAAAACCGTTAAAGTAAAAAAATATACCGGTTGCAGTGCCTGTTCTGGCTCAGGAGCCAAGGATAAGAATGCTGTTCAAACCTGCTCTACCTGCAATGGTAGCGGACAGGTTAGAAAGGTTACCAATACCTTCCTTGGCCAGATGCAGACTGTTGGGACCTGTCCCACTTGTAATGGCGAAGGTTCTACCATAACCAGTAAATGTACCTCATGTAAGGGCGAGGGTCGTGTGTATGCTGATGAAACTGTGAATATCGATATCCCAGCAGGCGTGGCTGATGGGATGCAATTGAGTTTGGGGGGAAAAGGTAACGCAGGTGAACGTGGTGGTGCCAATGGTGACCTTATCGTCGTTATTGAAGAAGAAGCACATGCTGAGCTTCATCGGGATAACCTGAATGTTATTTTCGACCTCCATATCAGTTTCCCAGATGCTGTGTTTGGAACTCAGATAGAAGTTCCAACCATTGACGGGAGGGCTAAAATAAAAATACCTCCTGGTACGCAAAGTGGTAAGATTTTCAGGTTAAAGGGAAAAGGTTTTCCTTCAATAAACTCATATGAAAAGGGAGATCAGCTTATTCATGTAAATATCTGGACACCACAGGAACTCAATAGTGATGAAAAACAGTTGATTGAGAAATTGAAGGATGCCAAGAATTTTCAGCCTGCTCCTGATAAGAATGAGAAGAGCTTTTTCAATAAAATGAAGGAAATGTTCGGGTCGTAAATTATTCTGCGAGCTGCATGATTTTGTTCAGGTTCCGGCCAAAACCATTGTAATCAAGTCCGTAGCCAACCACAAACAAATCAGGTATTTCAAATCCGAGATAATCGATTTGAACGGGATGAATGGTAGCTGCCTTTTTGTGAAGCAATGAACAGATTTTCAGGGATCTGGGTTGTTGGTGTTCCAATTGAGGAAGGAATGCTGTAAGTGTTTTCCCAGTATCAACGATGTCTTCTATGATGACTACATCTCTTTCAAAGAGGTCGCGGTCTAGTCCTATGGCTGTAATCACCTGTCCGGTAGACTGGGTGCCTTTATACGAAGCCAGTTTGATGAAACAGATTTCAGCAGGAACCTTGATAAGCTTAAAAAGGTCTGACGCAAACATGAATGAGCCATTCAGGATTGCAATAAATAACGGATTCTTATCTGCATAATCTGTATTGAGCTCGCTGGCTATCCTTTCAACCTCAATTTGAATAGTTTCCTTTTCAAGATAAGATTTGAATTGCTTATCAAGTACCTGCTCCATTAATGCCATGGTAGAAATTTAACGTTTAGCCAGAAGAGGGCGTTTGGTAGTTGTTGATTTGAGGCTTA
>JBDLTO010000405.1:0-3863 GCA_039805815.1 Bacteroidota bacterium
ATTACCAGCTTCTGAAAAAATTGTTTGCTTCACGTAAAAGGCCAGACGGAATTTTTGCGCCTATCGAAAAATACGCAATTACAGTTTATCAGGTTTGTAGAGATCTAAAGCTAAATATACCCAAAGACCTCAAAGTCATTGGTATGACCAATTTGCGGACTGCTGCATTGCTGAACCCATCTCTATCAACTTTATCTCAACCAGCTTTTGATATGGGTAGGGAAGCAGCTACATTGTTGCTCAAAATGATTGAAAAAAAATCATATGCTGCTGCTAATGACATAATCGTTCTTGCCAATGAGCTAACCATACGCGATTCTGTATAACCGAAAACCTTTGCGTAAATAAAAAAAGGGATACTATTCTTTATTTGTGCAATCAGCACGAAATTAGTTGCTGAAACGCTCATTTATGGAATCATCAGCTCCCTTTCTCAAAGAAGATTTTTTATTACAAAGCTCTTTAGCCTCAAAGCTTTATTTTGATTATGCAGCTCCTCAACCAATCATAGATTACCATTCCCATCTTTCACCGTTTGAGATTGCTTCTAACAGGCGGTATGAAAATATGACAAGGATATGGTTAAGTGAGGATCATTACAAATGGAGGGCGATGCGCACTGTTGGTGTTCCCGAGCAGATGATTACAGGTGATGCTTCCGATGAAGAAAAATTTCATGCATGGGCTGGAACCGTTCCTCAAACGGTCAGGAATCCGCTTTTTCATTGGACATACCTCGAGCTGAAAAATTCATTCGGAATAACTGAGTATTTGAATCCGTCTTCTGCAAGCAGGATTTATGGACAGGCTAATGAGCTGCTTGCGGGCAGTGACCATACGGCAAGAAAGTTTCTTGAACAATACAATGTGGTTTATCTCTGTTCAACCGATGATCCTTGTGATGACCTTCAATATCATCATCAGATTGCAGCAGATAAAGATTTTCAGGTAGGTGTTGCCCCATCTTTCAGGCCTGATAAATCCTTTGCCATTCATGATGCCCCAGCGTTTCTTGCATATATCAATAAACTTTCTGCTGTTTCAGGTACTGAAATCACAGAAATAGACTCTCTGATGGAAGCGCTGAACAAGCGTGTGAATCATTTTGCCCAAGCGGGATGCAGAATTTCTGATCATGGGTTAACTCAGGTTCCACTTAACAGGCCATTTACCAGTGAGCTTGAAACTGAGTTAAAGGCATTTATTGCAACAGGTGGTTCAAAGCCTTTCTCCGATCCAGAAGCTTTTGCTTTCCATGTGCTTTCTGGTTTATGTAGAATTTACCACGCAAAAGGATGGATTCAGCAGTTTCACCTGGGAGCTATCCGAAACAACAATGCACGCTTGAAAGCTAAACTGGGTGCTGATGCAGGTTTTGATTCCATTGGTGATTATCCACAAGCTGAGAGACTATCTGCATTGCTCAATAACCTTGATGCTACAGATCAGCTGGGTAAGACCATCATTTACAATAATAATCCTGCTGATAACGCACTCTTTGCATCTATGTGCGGTAATTTCAACGACGGAACAATAAAAGGAAAAGTTCAGTTTGGTCCGGCCTGGTGGTTTTTGGATCAAAAAAATGGCATGGAGCAACATCTTGATATCCTCTCTGATATTGGTATCCTTTCTGCATTTGTGGGGATGATAACTGATAGCAGAAGTTTGTTATCATTTTCAAGACATGAATATTTCAGGAGAATTTTGTGTAATCTGCTTGCCAATGATATGAAAGCAGGAATCATTCCCAATGATGAACAATGGATTGGTGATCTTATTGCTAAGGTCTGTTACAGTAACGCCAAAGACTATTTGGGAATCTGATTATTTTCTCAAGTGATATGCTTTGGGTTGGGTAAAGGCCCTTATACCCGCATGGCTCAGTGTTGAACCGAAACCAGAGTTATTGCGTCCACTCCAGGGCAGCGATGGACTTACCCTGTCACAACAATTCCAGTAAGCAGTGCCTGAATTCATCTTGGAAAGGATTTTTTCTGCCCGCTGCTGGTCTGTTGCATATACAGACGCTGTTAGTCCGTAAACTGTATCGTTCATCAGGCTTATTGCTTCGTCATCATTTTTTACTTTCATGATGCCAATAACTGGTCCGAATGACTCTTCCCGCATCAGTTTCATCTCATGAGTAACATTTGTTAAAACAGTTGGCATAAAAAAGTAGCCTTCAGTAGCAGGTGCATATCCGCCACACATCAAAGTTGCACCCTTGCTGAGTGCATCTTCTACCTGATCGTTTAAGAATGAAATCTGAGATTTTCTGCTGAGTGGACCGATATAAATACCTTCATTAAGTGGGTCACCAATTTTCCAGGATTGCACTTCATCTACAAACGCTGTAACATATTGGTCATAAACTGCCTCGTGCACATAAATCCGTTCTACAGCACAACAACTTTGTCCGTTATTATAAAATGCCCCATCTGCAGTTCCTGCAGCAACAGATTTAATATCAGTTATGTTGTCAGTTACATAAAGTGGGTCTTTACCGCCAAGTTCGCATTGACAAGGAACCATTTTAGCTGCCACCTTTTCGTAAATGTATTTCCCGGTTTTATAGGAACCTGTGAAGAAATAACCATTGAAGTGCATGTCAAGTAACAATTCTCCAACTGTTGCAGCGCCCGTTACAACCTGAAAAACATCATCTGGCACTCCAGCCTGTTTTAAAAGACGTTCGATATGTAGTCCTGTTAAAGTGGCATATTCTGAAGGTTTGTAACAAACGGCATTACCCGCCAGCAACGCAGGAATAAATACATTGGTACCAACCAAGTATGGGTAATTCCAGGCAGATATATTGCATATCACCCCCAATGGCTCATAACGAATTAGTTCTGATATGGATTCATCGGCATACATTATTTCGTCTGACAGGTATTTTTCGGCATTTGAAGTCAGCCATTTTATCCTGTTGCGGGATCCGTTAATTTCATTTTTCGATTGGCTCAACGGCTTTCCAACTTCACTTGTGAGTGTTAGGGCAAGTTCTTCGATGTTTGCTTCAAGTAATTCGGCATAGCGGTTTAAAACAGCTATTCTCTCAGAAACCGGCACTTGAAGCCATTTTACCTGACCCGATTGTAGTTGTTTCAATTTTAGTTGCAGGCTTTCTGCATTATCAGGGTGAATTGCTCCAATCAGATCTCCTGTTGCCGGATTAATGATTTCCATATAATTGAAATAAGTTGATTGTTTACAGTGCCTGTTCGTAAAGGTTTTTGAAGTCGGTTCTGGTAACCGGTTTTGGATTATTCGGATGGGCAAAGTCTGCTACAGCAAGGTCTGCAAGCACGTCAAGGTGTTCTTCTTTTACCCCTATTTCTCTGAGTCTAGCAGGAATGCTTACCCGCGCATTAAGCTCATGCAGGTAATTTACCACACCGGCTCCTGTTTCATCGCTCAGGTCGAGTGTTCTTGCTATTTTCCTGAATTTTGCCTCAGAACCGGTTATGTTGAATGCCATGCCATAAGGTAAGTTGATTGCATTGGCTAATCCATGATGTGTATCCAGCAAAGAAGATAATGGATGGGCAAGTGAGTGCACTACCCCAAGACCTTTTTGAAAGGCAACAGCACCCATCAGTGATGCAATCATCATCATGCTTCTGGATTGCAGATCAGGATTTAAAACAGCAGTTTGAATTGATTGGTGAATCAATGAAATGCCTTCCAGCGCAATACCTTCACAAAGGGGGTGTTCCATCTTGGCAATAAATGCTTCCATGTTGTGCGTGAGTGCATCCATCCCTGTTGCCGCTGTAACTGCGGGGGGCAGTTCCATGGTAAGCATGGGGTCTGCAAATACAATTTTTGCCAACAGTTTCGGAGAAAAAAGGATTTTT
>JBDLTO010000406.1:0-13401 GCA_039805815.1 Bacteroidota bacterium
TACATTTTTTACGGATTAACAATCATCGCATGTGCTTTATATTACAGTCCTTTGAACAAAGATGACTATTCAATGTACTTAATATGCTGGTTTCTTGGGTTTAGCAGTGGCTTCTGGGCCATATTTGTAACCATGGGAGCCGAACAGTTTGGGACAAATTTGAGAGCAACGGCGGCAACAACTATTCCCAACATGGTGAGGGGTTCATTACCAATCATGAACATGATGTTCCTTAACTTGTTTCAGAAAACCTGGAATTGGGACTTGCTAACCAGCGGAATCATTACAGGAGTAATAGTTATTATGATTGCTATTGTTTCAGCATGGTTCACAGAAGAAACCTTTATGAAAAAACTCAACTACGTAGAAAAGGATTAATTGCTTTGAGCTAGTTTTCATGATATAAAGCCAAAATCACTTGCAAAACCAATGACTATTTTTTAGGCTTGCGAAGCAATCTTATAATGACAGGAGCTGTGGTAACCAAGATAATACCCAATACAATCAACTCCAAACGATCCTTGAGATCAAACCCAAACTGATTCAGAAAGAATTTATACAAATAATGTCCTGCAAACAGCATGCTAACGGCCCAGGAAATTGATCCAATGATGTTGTAAAGGGTGAATTTATGCCGTTCCATGCGCACAATACCAGCAATTATCGGAGCAAAAGTGCGGATAATTGGAAGAAACCGGGCAAAAACGATTGCACCTCCACCATGCTTGTCATAAAACTCTTTAGCTGCAAACAGGTGCTTTTTCTTGAAGAAAAATGTGTCCTTCCTGCTGAAAAGGAATGGTCCACTTGCTGCGCCAAACCAATAGCCAACCATATTTCCCAAAACGCCTGATAGAATTACAAGTATGGCAATAAGCACCAGATTAATCAAATCGTTATCAAACTGAAACAATTCTGCGGCTAGTTCATTGCTGTAAATGCCAGCCACAAAAAGCAGGGAATCTCCCGGGAGGAAAAAACCGGCAAATAATCCAGTTTCTGCAAAAACTATAAAGAGGAACAGCCACAAACCGCCATGTTGTATGTAAAACTCAGGATTTAAAAAATCTTTCCACTGTATCGCCAACTCAATCATAATCATTGATTTTTATTTTTATGCAATCTCTCCAACTGGTGCTTCCAGTTCACCTTCCCATTTACTAACAGCAGTAGTGGCCAATGCATTTCCTACAACATTGGTCATGGTCCTGAACATATCACAAAAGTGATCAATGGGAATGATCAGAGCAATGCCTTCAGGAGGAATATTAAACATAGCGCAGGTTGCAGTTACAACTACAAGCGATGCCCTTGGCACCCCGGCGATACCCTTGCTTGTAAGCATTAAGACCAACAACATGGTTAGTTGCGTGCCAATATCCAAGTGAATGCCATAAGCCTGTGCAATGGCAAGACTGGCAAAAGTCATGTACATCATGCTGCCATCCAGATTAAAGCTGTAACCCAAGGGCAGGATAAAAGATACAATCTTGTCTTTGCAGCCAAATTTCTCCAGTTCTGTGGTAAGTTTTGGAAAGACAGCCTCACTGCTTGTGGTACTGAAAGCGATGAGCAATGGCTGTGAGATTGTTTTCAGCAGTTCCCAAAGCCGCTTACCCAAAATGAAATAACCGACAGTAAGTAAAAGCACCCAAAGTCCGGCTATTCCTGCCAGGAATGCAAACAAATACTGTCCGTAAAACACAAAGACTTCCAGTCCTTTAGTAGCTATTACTGCTGCTATTGCCCCAAAAACACCGATGGGAGCAAAATTCATAACATACCCCACCATTTTTAAGATAATATGCGCCATAGCATCAAGTGCCTTGACTACAATTTGTCCTTTCTCTCCAAGCGCAGTAGTTCCAACCCCAAAAAAGATACTGAATACAACAAGCTGAAGGATTTCGTTGGTCGCCATCGCTTCTATCACACTTTTGGGAAACACATGCTCTATAAATTTCTGCAGTGAGAACTCCTGGGTTTTCCCAATCAAATCCTTTGCACCCTCCATATCAGCAGAATCAAGTCTGATTGCAGCTCCGGGCTGAAAGAAGTTGACCAACAACATCCCCAACAATAGACTGGCCAGGGATGCAGAAACAAACCAAAGCATTGCCTTACCGCCTACCCTGCCAACTGCGCCAAGATCACCCAGTTTGGCAATGCCTACCACAAGCGTCGTAAACACAAGGGGGGCAATGACCATCTGAACAAGACGCAAAAAAATTGTGGTAAGCAGTTTTATGTTTGTGGAAAAACTTTTGATATACTCCGGAGAAGATTGGGTATGTATAATATATCCTGCAGCAATACCCAAAACCATTGCGATCAGTATATATATTGTCAACTTTCCAGATGCACCCTTCATTGTTTCTCGATTTAAGCTTAAGACTTGTAAAATAAAGGATTTAGGTGGATTTTAGAATTTTATTTGAGTACAAAATAAAATGTACACTGAATAAAATAATTGGCTATTTTAGAACCTTGTAGTACCAAAAATCAAATTAACTGTCATGAGTTTATTCAGAAGAAAATCATTGGAGGCACTGCTTTCGCAGGCCGAAGATTCGGAAAAGGGTCTCAAACGTACCCTTGGAGCTGGCAACCTGATTGCACTTGGCATCGGCGCCATCATTGGTGCTGGTTTATTTGTGCGCACGGCTGCAGCCGCAGGACAGGCTGCAGGCCCTGGCGTAACACTCTCTTTTATTGTAGCCGCAATCGGATGTGCCTTTGCAGGCTTGTGTTATGCTGAATTTGCGTCTATGATTCCCATTGCAGGAAGTGCTTATGCATATTCATATGTAACAATGGGTGAATTGGTTGCCTGGATCATAGGATGGGCACTTATTATGGAATATGCACTTGGAGCTGCAACTGTATCCATAGCATGGAGCGAATACCTCAACAAGCTCTTGGGAGGAAGCATACCCTATGAATGGTGTCATTCCCCCTTTGAAAGCTTTACTGACTCAGCAGGTATTTTACACCAGGGTATCATGAACGCCCCGGCATTGATCATCCTGTTCCTTTTGTCGCTACTCCTGATCAGGGGTACACAGGAATCTGCCATGGTCAACGCAGTTATCGTTTTTATCAAAGTAGCTGTAGTACTCGTATTCATTGCGCTGGGCTGGCAATTTATCAACCCCGAAAACTATGTTCCTTACCTCATCCCTGCTAACGAACCAGCTGTGGTTGACCAGGCAGGTAAAGTAATTGCTGATTACAGCCCGTGGAACAAACACGGGTGGGGCGGTATTCTTGGTGGAGCTGGTATTGTTTTCTTTGCTTTCATAGGCTTTGATGCTGTATCAACAGCAGCACAGGAAGCTAAAAACCCAAAACGAGACATGCCAATAGGCATCCTCGGCTCACTGGTAGTATGCACCATACTTTACATTCTCTTCGGGCATGTTCTTACCGGTGTTACCAATTGGAAGGAATTTGTTGATCCTGAAAAAGGAAGGGAAGCATCTGTTGCATATACCATTGCAACATACATGAAAGAATACAGTTGGCTTGCAACAGCGGTAACTGTTGCCATCCTTGCAGGATTCTCTTCTGTTATTTTGGTGATGCTGATGGGGCAAAGCCGCATTTTCTATACCATGAGCAATGACGGCCTGATACCCAAAGCATTTGGCGACCTTCATCCCAAGTATAAAACGCCATACAAATCAAATGTGATACTTTTCGTTTTTGTAGGTGCTTTCGCAGCATTTGTTCCAGGTCATGTTGCCGGGGATCTCACTAGCTTTGGTACTCTCTTTGCTTTTGTACTGGTGAGCATTGGTGTTTGGATGCTTCGGGTTAAAGCTCCAAATCTGGAAAGACCATTCAGAACCCCTATTGCCCCGGTAGTAAGTGTGCTTGGAGCCGTAATCTGCACAGCCATGATTGTAGGGCTTGATGAACAAACCCTGAAAGTAGCTTTTGGCTGGATGGCACTTGGACTCATTGTTTACTTCCTGTACAGCAAAAAGAATAGCAAATTAAACTCCTGATTTAATTCATAGGTGAGCATTCGGAAGGCTGCAAGTTTAAATAATTGCAGCCTTCTCTTATTTAAATACTGAAATGCTACATTTGCTGAACTAAAAGAAATATATGGCTTTCAGAAATCTGATAGGTTTGTCAATACTCTCAATGTTCATATCAGGTTGTTCCAATTCACCTGTATTTGAAAACATGACCGGCTGGTATACAATGGAAGAACAGGTTTTTACAGCGAATGGTGAGGAAACAACAATTGATCAAGGCGTTCAAAAGAAAGTATACACAGACGAATACTATGCCTACACCAATATGCGGGAAGACAGCACGGCATCATTCGGGTTTGGATTTTATACTTTCAAGGATAATATCCTTACTGAAAATAATATTTTCAGTACATCACTGCTTGATACCGCCCAAAGTTTCCAACTCAAGATCACACCCCATGAAATAGGATATCGCCAAGAAATTCCAGAAATAATTATAAATGGCATACCCAATAAACTTGTAGAGGAATACACCAAAATAAACTTTTCAAATCAATCGGAAATTGATGGTGTCTGGAAACTTGCTGAATATTACACAGTTAGCAATGGAGATACCACACGCTATAAAAGAGATCAGTATAAGATTTTCCAGGGCGGTTATTTTATGTTTGTACAGTACTATGTTGACAGTATTACAAATGTAAAACACAAGGGCTTTGGATTTGGTCATTTTGAATTTTCTAGCAAGGAACTCATTGAAACGAATATTTTTTCAAGTTTCACTGCTAACAATGGAGTTCCGCTGCAAATACTGATCCAGAAAGACAGTGACACAAGCTTTACACAACAAATAGGTGCGGGCAGCAACAATATTGCCGTTGAAAAGTACATCAGAATGCCAACACTAAACAAATAAGAAAGTGGAGCGTATGGCAAACTGCCGTAAATTTGCCAATTAATTTGCAAACACATCATTATGGGAAGGATATTTGAAGTCAGAAAGCATGCCATGTTTGCCCGGTGGGACAGAATGGCGAAACAATTTACCAGAATTGGTAAAGAAATTGCAATTGCTGTAAAAGCAGGCGGACCTGACCCAGGTACGAATCCCGCACTGAGGCGCTGCTTTCAAAACGCCAAGAGTGTCAACATGCCCAAAGACAGGGTTGAAGCTGCAATTAAGCGTGCATCAGGAAAAGAAATGGATAACTTCGAGGAAATCCTTTACGAAGGATATGCCCCGCACGGTGTAGCAGTTCTTGTAGAAACTGCTACAGACAATCATGTAAGAACGGTTGCCAATATAAAATCACATTTTAACAAAGGGAATGGCGCAATGGGCACCAGTGGAAGTGTAAGTTTCCAGTTTAAAAAAATGGGTGTATTCAAACTGAAAAATGAAGGCCTGCACCCTGACGAACTGGAATTGGAACTTATTGACTTCGGACTGGAAGAAATGGGAGAAAGCACCAACGACAATGGAGAAGATGTATTTGTGATTCGTTGTGCTTTCAATGATTTTGGGAACATGCAAAAAGCTCTTGAAGAGAAAAATCTTAATCCCATAAGTGCAGAAGTAGAGTGGATTCCCTCATCAGTTGTTGAACTTGGAGAGGAACAAGTACAGGATGTGCTTAAACTTGTAGACCGACTGGAACAAGATGATGATGTCCAAAAGGTATTCCACAACCTGAAATAAAATGCAAAGACAAACTGGGAAGCCCGCAATTTCTATCGTTTTTTATGATGGCTATTGCGGGCTTTGCTCAAGCACAGTAAAGTTTCTGTTAGCTAAAGACAATAAAAAGGATTTATATTTCGCGCCCCTTGAGGGCAAGACTTTTGACAACCTTGTATTATCAGGACAAATTTCTCACCAGAAAAATTCTGTTATATTTTACCAAGATGGATTAGCGTTTTACGAATCAGACGCAACCCTGGCCATCTTGTCAGTTTTGCCTGCACCCTGGAGATTTTTAGCTCTCCTCAGGTTTATTCCAAAATCAATCAGAAATATAGCATACAGGATAATCGCAAAAAATAGGATAAGCTGGTTTGGCAAGCATGAAAAATGTTATACTGCAAAAGGAATTGATGCTGACAGAATGCTTCCCTGAATTATTTATTCTGCAATGATTTCTTTAATCAGCATAGCTATGTCTTCCAGATTGGGTTTAGAGAAGTAATCACCATCACTGCCATAAGCCGGCCTGTGTGGTTGAGCACAAAGTATGCGTGGTGAGGCATCAAGCCATTTGTATCCACCCTGCTTGTCCATAACCTCAGCAAACATAAAAGAGGTTGCTCCACCTGGAACATCTTCGTCTACAAAGAGTATTCTGTTGGTTTTTTTCAAAGATGCAAGAATATGGTGATTCAAGTCAAAAGGCATCAGTGTCTGCACATCAACAACTTCCACTTCAATTCCGATTTTATGAAGCAACTCAGCTGCATCCTGAACAATACGTAAAGTTGAACCATAGGATACTACTGTTATATCCGTTCCTTCTCTTACAACTTCAGGAACACCTAAAGGAACCTTATAAGCCAACAAATCATCCGGAATAGACTCTTTTAACCTATAGCCATTCAGGCTTTCAATAACTACACCCGGATCTTTCCCGGCAAGTAGCGTATTGTAGAACCCTACTGCCTGTAACATATTTCTGGGAACACATACATGTACCCCCTTTAATGCATTTATCAGGATACCCATTGGTGAACCACTATGCCAAATCCCTTCAAGCCTATGCCCCCTGCTTCTTACAATAACTGGTGCAATTTGCTTGCCGGCAGAACGGTAATGCATGGAAGCCACATCGTCACTCAATATTTGCAAACCAAACAACAGGTAATCCAGGTACTGGATTTCAGCAATAGGTCTCAGTCCGCGCATAGCCATACCTACACCCTGCCCCATAATGGTAAGCTCTCTGATACCCGTGTCAAATATCCTGTGTGCACCATACTTTGACTGGAGTCCTGCAAATCCCTGATTTACGTCACCAATCTTACCCAAATCCTCACCAAATGCAACAACAACAGGGTTTGTTTCAAAAAGTTTGTCGAAGTATTTATTCAAAACCTCATAACCATTGATAAACGGAGAACGATCATGAAATCCTGGATCCGGTAATTGCCCTGTTCCAGGCACAGGTTCAACCAGGTGTAATTTTGTGTTGTAGAGCGACTTGTTTTGATCTTTCAGTGCATTATACATGAGCTGAAGGTCACCCGTCAATTGTGTGTTTCCTGCGAGCAGCACAGACTGCTGCAATGCAGCCATTATATCTCGCCTGAAAGGAACCGTGTTGGAGGCAAGCTCGTTGTAAAGGGACTGTATTTCTTCAGAAGGCATTGATTTCAATACAGACTGAATTAAGTCCAATGCTTGTTTTTTCTGTTGTTGTATAGGCTGCTCAAACAAACGCCATGTATTTAGCCTACACTCATTTACGTAATGACGGGATTTTTCTTCAATCTCAACCAACTCTTCTTCAGCAGCCAACGCATTTTCAAGGATCCATTTGCGCATTTGGGCAATACAATCCCACTCACGCTCCCATTGTAATCGCTCAGGGCTTTTATACCTTTCATGACTTCCTGAAGTTGAATGACCTTGCGGCTGTGTCAACTCATCAACATGAAACAAAACAGGAATATGTTCTGCCCTAGCCAGAGAAACCCCTTCTTCAAATGCCTCACAAAGCTGAGCATAATCCCAACCTTTAACCTTTATTATAGCCATTCCATTAGAATGGATAGTCTTTTCAAAACCAGATAAAGCTTCAGAAATAGAGGCTTTCACTGTTTGTATTTCTTTGGGTACTGAAATACCATAACCATCATCCCATACAAAAACAACAAGAGGAACCTGCGAAACAGCTGCGGCATTCATGGTTTCCCAAAAATGTCCCTCACTGGTGGAGGCATCACCTATTGTACAAAAACATACCTCATTTCCCTTGCGCGTAAAACTTGTGAGATCATGGAGAGCCGGAACATTGCGAAAAACCTTTGAAGCGTACGCAAGACCAAGCGCCTTTGGCATATGCCCCGCAGTAGGTGCCATACCGGCAGCCATGTTTTTACGATTGGAGAGGTCAAGAAACTCCCCTTTTTCATCTAGGAAAGGAGTGCAAAAATGACTATTCATATTCCTGCCGGCACTATGTGGATCATGTGCGGGGTCAGGATCAGCATAAAGCTGTGAGAAAAACTCGTTTATTGTGGCAGCTCCAATGGCAAAGGCAAGGGTTTGATCCCTATAATAGCCAGCATAATGATCTCCTGGCCTAAAAAACTTAGCCATAGCCACCTGCGGCACTTCTTTCCCATCACCAAAGATGCCAAATTTTGCCTTCCCTGTTAGAACCTCCTTGCGACCCATCAGGCTGGCCTGCCTGCTTTCACAAACCATTCTGTAATCGTCAATTACGGTCTTACGGAATGCTTCGAAAGACAACGCTTCAGCTGACGGGGTTTCAGAAGTAGGCAATACGTCCATGTCTGCAAATCTAGACAATATTTATTTCTTTATCTGCTTATCATAATCGGCAGGTGCCAGAACTTCTCCCGCAATCTTTAATTCGTAGGGCACGTCAATTCCTTTGATTTTTACAAAAACAGTCTTCTCAAATGCACCAGGCGCTGCTGCATTGAAACCCGCTTTAATCTTATCGCCCTTGGTTTTCATAACAGGCTGTTGCGGCCAGGTAGGTGTAGTACAGCCACAAGATGCAGTTGCTGTTTCAATAATCACAGGTTCGTTGCCAACATTTAGAAATTCAAAGTCATAAGTAACAGGAACACCTTGTTTGATTTTTCCAAAATTGTGGCGAACTTCTTTGAACTTAACCACATCCTCTGCTTTTTTGGCACCTGTTTGTGCAAAACCTGCAAGAGCGATAACAGAAACGACAAGGCTTAACATTAACTTTTTCATATTTGATGAATTTAGGTTATTTATATAAAGTTAAGATGAACTGCAATCATTTGAGCCTGACAGCTTTTAATGTTGATACAACCCTGTTAGGGGGCGCAGGTTGATCGGGGGTTTTCCATACACTACCCTTTATGGTAAGCACTATTTGCTGACCTCCGGCATAAAAAACCTGAATTGTCTTTTCAAAAAGACCTTCTGCGGCTGCATTGAACCCCACTTTCACCGCTGACTTGCCTCCGGGGGAAACAGCCTCCCTTGACCACTCAGGCGTTGTACATCCACAAGAAGCCTGAACATTGTCTATCAAAACAGGTTTTAAAGAAGGATTTTCCAACATAAATACATGAAAAACCGGCCTACCCTGTGGGATATTTCCAAAATCAAAAACTGATTTACGCGTTTCAAGCATACCAATTTGCTGACCCTGGTTTTGAACCTGGGCCATTGTAAAACCTGGGAAAAAGAAAAAAGCAATGTATAGAATCCAATTCAGCTTCATGACAATCATTTAACGCTTTCCGAAATTACATATTGTTTGGGATGCTACCAATTTAGCTAACTTTGCAGTATGTTAAAACCTTCTCAAAGGGGTGTATTGATGCCTGCATCCCCAATCAGAAAACTGGTTCCTTTTGCAGATGATGCAAAAAAAAGAGGACTTACAGTACACCACCTAAACATAGGTCAGCCTGATATAGAAACCCCTTTAGCTGCAATGAATGCTGTAAAAAATACATCCATAAGTATTTTAGCGTATAGCCACAGTGCAGGAAATCTTAGCTACAGGGAAAAACTAGTAAAGTATTACGCCAAAAACAACATTGAAGTTGAAGCAGGAAACATCATGATTACAGCCGGCGGCAGCGAAGCCATTGTATTTGCGTTCATGGCCTGTCTTGACCCTGCAGATGAGATCATCATACCTGAACCCTTCTATGCCAATTACAATGGTTTTGCTGTGATGGCAGGAGTAACGGTAGTTCCGGTTACTTCCAATATTGAAAAAGGATTTGAACTGCCTCCAGTTGAACAATTTGAAGCAGTAATAACAGCCAAAACAAAAGCTATTCTGATATGCAATCCCAATAATCCAACAGGTTATGTGTACAGCAGAGAGGAAATGGAAAAGCTGGAAGATATTTGTCTGAAGCATAATTTATTCCTTTTTTCAGACGAAGCTTACAGAGAGTTCAGCTATGGAAGTGCCCCTTACAGTGCCATGCAGCTAAAAAAAATCCCAGAACAAGTTATTCTGATGGATACTATTTCAAAACGATATGCAGCTTGTGGTGCCCGAATTGGGGCATTCGTTACAAGAAACAAATCAATTTTTGATGCAGCCATGAAATTCGCACAAGCCAGGCTTAGTCCGCCAGGACTGGCTCAAATCCTGGGTGAAGCAGCTCTCGACCTGCCAGACAATTATTTTGATGCCCCCAAGGCTGCCTACCTATCCAGGCGTGACCTGCTGGTAGCAAGACTCAATGCCATTCCGGGAGTATTTTGTCCGAACCCTGGTGGCGCATTTTACGCAATGGCCAAACTACCTGTTGACGATGCGGATCTTTTTTGTCAGTGGCTACTTGAATCATTTTCCTTTAACAACCAGACTGTTATGTTGGCACCTGCAAGCGGATTTTATGCAACACCCGGATTGGGTAAACAGGAGGTAAGGCTGGCTTATGTAATCAACAATGAAGATATCACGCAAGCTATGGACTGCCTTGAGGTTGCCTTAAAAAAATATCCAGGACGAATCAAGAATCAGTAACGGTTAACAAGGTAAACTCCTCCGATTACCAACAAGGAGCCATAGAGCGTATACAACGCAATTGACTCCCCGAGAATAATAACAGAGAGTAACATCGCAAAAACGGGGATGAGATTGTTGTATGCTGCAGTTCTTACTGGGCCAATCTTACTGATGCCCTGGTAATACCAAACAAAACCTAAGAATGAACCGCATACCCCAAGGTAAGCAAGGGCCAACCAAATATCCAAACTGACCTGAGAGGGATATGTTTCAGATGGAATAAAAAAAGAAATAAGTGCGAGACCGAGGATAATTGCCCATGTTGAGGCTTGCAATGGTGTAGAAAGCTTTAAAGCATCCTTAGCGAAATAAGTATAAACCGCCCAGGAAACCGGACAACCCAGCATTAGGGCATCACCCCAGCCAAACATGGTAAACAGATCAGAAGGGTTACCCCTTGAAATCACAAGGGCTGTTCCGCTGAGCGAAAGCAAAATACCAACAAGTCGTATTGGCCGAATTCGCTCCTTGTTAATGGCAGCAGACAACACCATCACCATCACCGGATTTAATGCCACAATCAAGGATCCGTGGCTTGCTTTCACGTGTTTCAATCCTGTAAAGAAGAAAAAACTGTATGCAAAAATACCGGAGAACCCAAGGATAAGCAGTTGAACAAATTGCTTTCTGTTGATGCGAAATGCGTGTCTGTTTTGGAAATAAAGCATCGGGACCATGAGTACCAGAGCAAAAACATACCGCAAAGCGGCCCCCGTAAATGTTCCGAATACAGCTGAAGCCATTTTAGTGGCAATAAAAGTGCCTCCCCACATAATGGCTACAGCAATCAATTTCAAGTGGATAAGTTGTTCCGCTTTATCTTTCATTCCATTTTTTTACAAGAGATGGATCATCGCCTTTACTACTTTTTGATCGGGCTGCACTAAAAGACTAAAACGCTCTGCAGACAATCCAAAAGAAAGCCTATGAGTTATCATTGGAAGTGGATTAATCTGACCCAGCTGGATTGCCTGCATCACCCTATTGAAATCTTCTCGCGTTGCGTTTCTACTGCTCATCAAAGTAGCTTCACGCTTGTGAAATTCAGGGTGGCTGAATGCAATCTCGCCTAGTTGTAATCCAACCAAAACATATACACCCGCATGAGACATGAACCTAAAAGCCTGATTGATAGCATTAAGGTTGCCTGTGGCATCGATCACAACAGCAGGCATTTCCCCATGAGTGATAGTGCGAATTGCTTCAAGTGCATCAACTTTTGCCGGATTGATCCGGTATTCAATATGCAGGTGCTTGCTGCAGAAATCCAGCCGATGCTCCTGTGTGTCCATGACTATTATTTGCGCGCCTTTCAGGCGCGCAAATTGTATTAACCCCAATCCAATGGGACCAGCTCCAACGATAAGAACCCAGTCGCCAGATCGCATGCCAGACCTTTCAACAGCATGTGCCCCGATTGCAAGGGGCTCCACAAGCGCAAGCTGATCATCATTCAACCCTCCCCCATGCACAAGTGTATAACTTGGCACTAAAAGGTGACTCGTCATACCCCCGTCAACATGCACGCCTGTGACTTTCAGAGATGCGCAACAGTTTGTCTTACCCTGCCTGCAAGCAATACAAGTTCCGCAATGATAATAGGGTATGACCGTCAGCCGGTCTCCTTCCCTGAAACCAACTGCATCGCCGTCAACATACTCAGCTGCAATTTCATGTCCAAGTATACGTGGATAAGTAAAGAAAGGTTGAGTGCCATCAAATGCGTGCAAATCAGTGCCACAAACACCAACCTGCCGAATCTTAACAAGAGAATATCCTGGCTTGATTTCAGGTAGGGATCTTAGTTGATATTCAAAGTGGCCGGGGTTCTGACATACAAGGGTATTCATTTCCCAAAAGTAATTCAGATTGTGCTTATGAGCTTTTTTTTCATTGTGAAAGCTTAACTTCAGTATCCCTTAAATAACCATATGAATAAGTATATCTGTAATGTGTTACTTGTGTTTTTTTGCATGAATGGAAGTGCACAAATATCCAAAATGCCGGCCTATCCACTTGTTACCCATGACCCCTATTTCAGCATCTGGTCTTTCAATGATAAATTGAATGAAGGAACAACCCGTCATTGGACTGGCTCCGAGCATTCGCTGATTGGATTAGCCAGGATAGATGGCCAAACTTTTCAGATCTTGGGTAGACTGCAGCTGCCTACTACTTCCATTTTAACACCAGGAGAAACAGTACCGGCAGATTGCATGTATACAGAAACAAAACCTGATGAAAACTGGATGAAGCAGGGCTTTTCTGCTGCTGCTTGGAAAACAGGTAAAATGCCCTTTGGAAAAGGATGGGATGATGATTTCCAAACACCCTGGAACAGTAAGGAAATCTGGATGCGAA
Organism: Bacteroidota bacterium; assembly: GCA_039805815.1. Taxonomy (GTDB): domain Bacteria; phylum Bacteroidota; class Bacteroidia; order Chitinophagales; family Chitinophagaceae; genus Pollutibacter. Next base: position 13,106 of record JBDLTO010000406.1, read on the forward strand.
GAACATTCAACCTCAATGAGCTCAATATAGAACAGCTCATGCTTTTACTCAGGCACGATGATGATGTTGAAGTATATATTAACGGCTTACCCGCCTATGCCTGCGCAAACTGTCACCTGAAGGACATTAAGGAATATCCACTGTCTGATGCAATAAGACAATCACTGCAAAAAGAAAATAACCTGATTGCCATACACTGCACCAATCCAAAGGGAAACGCATGGCTTGATGCAGGATTAGGCAAACAGGCAATTCCCCAAAAAATTGAAGTGGCAAAACAACTAATGGTCAATGTA
>JBDLTO010000407.1:0-11326 GCA_039805815.1 Bacteroidota bacterium
TGCCGTTATTGATTCTGGTATTGATACTTTGCACGAAGACTTGAAACCTGTTATTTGGACAAACAGGAACGAAATCGCAGGTAATGGAATAGATGATGATAAAAATGGCTATGTGGATGACATACATGGTTGGAATTTCATTGGAGGTAAAGATGGAAGTAATGTTGGAAAGGATAGTTATGAGGGTGCAAGGATTTACTATAAGTTTAAAAGTAAATATGATACCATAGCAGATGGAGGCAAATATTTAAGTGGTGATGAGTTGAATAATTATAAAATTTATTCAAAAGCCAAATATCAGCTTGAATTCCAGGCCAAAGAAGCAGCCATGTATGTTTTAATATTAAAGGATATTGTTGCCAAAATACCTGGTGCTGACAGCATTTTACAGATAGCAATGGGTAAAAAGCAATATACAGGGGATGAATTACAGAATTTCAAATCGGATGAGATTGCTGTTACAAAAGCAAAATCTGTTATGCTCGGATTTTTTCAGCAAACCCGACAGATGGAAAACAACAATAACGCATTGATTGCTGATTTGATTCAATTTTACGAAGGAGAAAAAGCAAAAGTGGATGCTGTTGAAAAAGAACCCAGAGCCTACAGGGCTGAAGTGGTTAAGGATAACTACAATGATCCGGAAGATAAATATTACGGAAACAATGATGTGATGGGAACAGACGCCTCACACGGCACACATGTTGCCGGTATAATCGGGGCAGTTAGAAATAATGGCAAAGGAATCAACGGTATAGCAGATTTCGTAGAAATTTTACCTATCAGGGCGATTCCTGATGGTGATGAACACGATAAAGATGTAGCCAATGCAGTCAGATATGCCGTTGATAATGGTGCATGGGTTATCAATATGAGTTTTGGAAAAAGCTTTTCTCCTGAAAAAAAGTGGGTTGATGATGCAATGCGCTATGCAGAGCGTAAAGGGGTATTACTCATTCATGCCGCAGGAAACGACAATAAGAATATAGATTTTGAAGATAATTTTCCTTCGATGAATGAAAATTATGATACAACCCGTGCATTTTCGAACTGGATTAGTGTAGGCGCAAGTGGTGCCAAAGAGGATGAACTCATTGCATCATTCTCCAATTTCGGGAAGAGAGAAGTGCATGTTTTTGCACCAGGAGTAAAAATTTATTCAACTCTTCCCGGTGGGAATACCTATGGGGATATGGATGGAACAAGTATGGCATCTCCTGTAGTTGCGGGTTTATCTGCATTATTGTTATCTTATTTTCCAGAATTGTCTGCTGTTCAGATCAAAGATGTCATTTTAAAATCGGTATACAAGCCTGCTGGTAATAAATACACTAAACCTGGAACAGAAGATGAATTGGTTGGAGTTGATCAGTTATCAGCTACTGGTGGAATAGTTAATGCATATCAAGCATTTAGGTTGGCATCAACCATAAAAGGAGACAGAAAAATGGCTGAAAGTCAAAATCAGTCTAAAAAAAGTCTTAAAAAGTAACTAATGTCCGATTTATCTCCCCTTCTTATACATCCCCCTTTTTTTCAGGGATATGTCAACCTTTCTGGTACAACCGAATTAAGTGATTTATTAACCCGCTCTTTTTCTGAGTTGGAGAGGGATATGAATTCATTAAATGATGCAAATTTTGATTTTGCTTATTCGGATGGCAAGTGGACCATTGCTCAAATGTTACAACACTGTATTGATACTGAAATGATTTTCGCCTATCGTTCATTGTGTATTGCACGAAATGATACACGTCAGATCAGGAGTTTTGATGAAAATGAATATGCGAAAGAATCGGTCAATAATTATATCAAAGAAAACCTGATTAATTCGATGTTGACGGTGAGAAAAACATCGATTTTATTATTTAACAGTTTCAACGAGGAATGGCTTGAAAGGTCTGCTCTGACAGATTTAAACCAAAGTATATCTCTCAGAGCTCTGGGGCATATCATAGTTGGTCATTGGCGCCATCATAAAAATGTACTTGCCAACAGGTACGGAATCAAATTTGACTAATAATTACGAGCCTTTGACCAATGTTATTTGACTGATTACATCTGATACCACTTTACAGGTTTCCGTTATATAAATATCTTTGGAAAGATTTTTAATCCATTGCTTTCTCCTTTCAAGTTTATCGCTATCAGCTGACAACCTTTTTTCATCAGATTCAAGCATTTGAATTGTCAAAGCTTGTTGTCCTTTATTGGATTCTTCCAGATGTTTAAAGGTTGCCCTCATTTGTTTTTGTTCATCTCTATAAGCATCCAGTTTCAATGAATAAACCTTTTGGTTTGATTTTTCAATCATGGCTGAAACCCTTTTAACAGCAGAGAAAGATGAATCCTGCGATACACGAGCTAAACTTCTTCTCTTGATAGTTTCCAAATCGTATGTTGGGGTAATTCTTGTATAAAAAGCACGCTGAATTTCATCCCATGGCATGGCATCTGGATTATCTTTTTCGCGATACTTGAGATTCTCATACTGATCAGGCAGGATTATATCAGGTGTAACACCTTTCAATTGGGTAGATCCACCATTAATTCTATAGAATTTTTGGAGTGTTAGCTTGATTGTACCTAGTTCGCTGTTATCATTGTTTAACACGCGTGAAGCTGATTCAAGTCCAATATTTCGCTGAACAGTACCTTTTCCATAGGTTGAAGTACTGCCAATCACTACTCCCCTGCCATAATCCTGAATTGCAGCAGCAAATATTTCCGAAGCGGAGGCAGAAAATTCATTCACCATAACGGCAAGTGGACCATCATATAAAACCGATCTGTCACGGTCTCTCAATACAGTTGGATTCCCCTCACGGTCTTTAACTTGAACAACAGGACCTTCAGGTATAAAAAAGCCAACCATTTGAACAACATCATATAAAGATCCACCACCATTGTTACGCAAATCCATAATGATGCCATCCACCTGCTGCTCTTTTAGTTTCAGAATTTCTTTCGCAACATCCTGTGAACATTTGGCGCCATTAGGACGCTCCCAGTCTGCATAAAATTCAGGCAGAAATATATATCCCATTCTTTTACCCTGTTCTGTTATAACCGCACTGCGTGCATAAGTTTCATCAAGCTCAACTTCTTCCCTGATCATGGTAACTATCTTTATGCTACCATCTGCTTTTTTAATGGTTAACCTGACTTCTGTACCTTTTTTACCCCTGATCAACTTAACTGCCTCTTCAGTTTCAAAGCCAGTAAGATCCACAGGTTCTGTTGAACCTTGGGCTACTTTAAGTACTTGGTCACCAACAGTAATTTGTTGTGACTTCCATGCTGGCAAACCAGCAACTATAGTGGCAACTTTGATCGCACCATCATCATAACGCAAGGAAGCACCTATTCCATAAAACTTACCACTCATCTGCTCGTCAAAAGATCTTTTTTCCAATGGTGGAAAAAAGGTGGTATGAGGATCCATAGTATTCGTAATAACGTTAACAAGCATGTCAAAACGTTCGTCAGGTTTTGTTTTATTTAGCATCCTTTCGAAATTTCTAGTCATGATCTGCTTTACTTTGGCTCTTGCATCACTTTCAAGTTGTGTATCAGATTTGTATGTGCTATCTGTTGACTTTAATAAAGCGCGTTGATCCAGTAAATCTGAAAATCGTTCTAAAGTCATGAATTTCAATCTTTTACGCCATATCTCCTTGCGCACTGATTCATTTTTGGGAAAATCGGCTTTATCCGGGTCAAGTGAAATTTGTTCATCAGCCTGGAATTGAAATGGTTGTTGGAATAAACCAGGCATCAAATCAGAAAGCTCACGACCCCTTTTCAAGTATAATGCATCTATAGCATGGAAAAACTGAATAGGAGCACCATGTAATTCATCATCAATAGACAACTCATATTTCTTAAGTTCTCTTATATCAGATGCAAGAAATACATTCTTATCCGGATCTAAAGATTCGATATATTTTGCAAAAATTTTTTTTGAGAATTCATCATCCACTTTCTTTGGATTGTAGTGGGCAGCCTCAAGCATTTCAGTCACCTGAACAAATATCTGCTCATACTTACCAGGAGGATTTACCAAGCCTGAGGAATTGAAAGCGATCAGAAAACCAGCAACAATTAAAACAAGAACAATTGGCAATGACTTTTTGCTAACCATAAAATGGATGATTTTTGATAACATAACCAAAAATAAATGTTTTACACCTGCCTTATCCAAAGAATTGGATAAGCGGTGTAAAAAGAAATGTTAATAAATTTAAGGAAGGGAGGAAGATGGGTCTCGAACCCACGACCTTCTGAACCACAATCAGACGCTCTAACCAACTGAGCTACAACCTCCATGAGAGAGATGCAAAAATAATGGTTTTTATTACTTATTCAAAATACAATTCAACTTTTATTATATCATTTACCTTTGCAAAAATTTTATTGCATGAATTACTGGCTGAGCCTGATTCCATTTATTTCCGCTTTTATTGGTTGGTTTACCAACTGGATAGCTATTAAAATGCTTTTTCATCCCAGGTTACCAATAAAAATTCTAGGTATTACCTTTCATGGAATTTTTCCCAAAAGACAACAACAATTTGCTGAAAAACTTGGTAAAATGGTTAGCACCGAGCTGATTTCTTTTCAAGAAATTGAGGAAAAAATCACTCAGTCCAGAAATCTCGAAAAAGTATTACCATTTATAGAAGAGCGAATCGATGATTTCCTTAGAAGAAAGCTCAGTGAGGTGTTTCCAATTATTTCCATGTTTATCGGTGACAGCACAATCAGTCAGCTGAAAACCGTATTTATGGAAGAATTGAAGGTGATTTTTCCTGAAATGATTCGAAAATATATTAAAAATTTGGAATCAGAAATGAATCTTGAGCAAATGGTTACAGCAAAGGTTGCTAAATTTTCAAGCGAAAAAATGGAATCAATCCTGATTCAGATAATGTCTAAAGAATTCAGATTTGTTGAAATTATTGGAGGTGTTTTAGGCTTCTTAATAGGAATCTTGCAAATAATCATCACTATTGTAACAAGCTGAACTTAAACACAACTAAATTGTTTAACCTTTTCTTTTGATTTCAGCCGAAAGAACTTGCTTCTTCAGGCATCTAAATTTTAAACCCCTTTTCATGCAAAAAGTTTTCATCTTATTCCTATCCTTATTTTCAGTTGCAGTGCAAGCCCAAAATCCAGCAGGAGGCAGACCTGCCACTGGTGGAAATGCACAAAATATGAACATAGGAAGATTTTATGGTAGGATTATGGATGCCAGTACCAATAAAAGTGTTCAGTCTGCATCTGTTCAATTGATCCAGTCAAAAGTTGATTCCGCAACCAAACAAAAAAAAGAGGTCGTATTAAGTGGACAACTTACTAAAGGAAATGGTGATTTTAGCCTTGAAAACCTGCCATTATTTGGACAGTACAAGTTAAAAGTAACCGCAATAGGATTTCTTACGCTTGAAATGCCAGTTAAATTTGATATTGCCAGAGGTGGCGACTTTTCAAAAATTATGAGTAATGCAGATGTTGACCTGGGTAATATTAAGCTGGAGGTTGATGCCAAGCAATTGGAGGAAGTAAAAGTTGTGGGTACTAAGCCATTTATGCAGATGGGAGTAGACAGAAAAATTTTCAACGTTGAGAAGAACCTGGTTTCAACAGGACAAACAGCGTCTGAAATGATGAGAAACATACCCGGTGTAGATGTTGATATTGATGGCAATGTATCACTCCGAAACTCATCCCCTACCATATTTGTTGATGGCAGACCAACTAATTTAACCCTTGATCAAATCCCTTCTGATGCAATTCAAAGCGTAGAACTGATTACAAACCCCTCTGCCAAGTTTGATGCCTCTGGAGGGATGTCTGGCATTATCAATATTGTACTTAAAAAGAACAGAAAGGCCGGATACAACGGAAATATCAGAAGTGGACTTGATTCCAGGGGAATGCCTAATTTGGGAGGTGATATCAATGTAAAACAGGAAAAGGTTAATGTTTTTGCCAGTTCAATGTACAACCAACGAAAGTCAATTGGAGAAGGACAGTCTTTAAGGGAAGAGTTTTTCAGCGTTCCTACAATACGTTATGACCAAAGCAATAACCCCATAAGCAAAGGTTTTTTTAACTTTAACAGAGCAGGTCTTGATTACTTTGCAGACAACAGGAATACTTTTACCCTTTCAGGGAGCTTCGTTAATGGAAAATTTGACAACAGTGACCTGCTTGCAATATTAACAGACACATTATATTCCACAGGCACAAAATCCATCCGTTCTGAACGTGAAACAAGCTCGTCGTTCAATTTCAAAAATTATGGAGCTGCATTAGGCTATAAACACCTTTTTAGTAAAAAAGGAATGGAGCTAACTGCTGATGCGAATTATAACAAAAGCAATAACGCAAGTTCCGGTGGTTTCCAAACCCAATATTTTGACCTATCCAATGCTCCCAAAGGAGGTTTAATAGATCAGAAACAAAATGGAAAAGGAGGAAACTCTTTTTATACCCTACAGACAGATTTTACAAACCCATTATCTGAAAATTCAAAACTGGAGCTCGGAGCTCGGGTTGCTATTAGAGATTTCCAAAGTGAAAACTTAAATTATATCTTTAACATTGCTTTGGGAGATTACATTCCTATCACTTCAATTAATGCAAATTATAAATTTAACGACAAGGTTTTCGCAGCCTATGGAACCTATTCAAATGTAATTGGCAAAAAAACAAACTATCAACTTGGATTAAGAGCAGAAAGTTCTGTTTATAAGGGCACTTTGCTCACCAATGGTAGCAGCTTTGGAAATAGTTATCCTTTAAGTTTGTTTCCGAGCATAAATTTCACCCATCAAATTGATCAGACGCAGGATTTACAATTCAGCCTTGCACGGAAAATCAACAGGCCTAATTTCTTCCAGATTCTGCCATTTGTAGATTATACTGATTCTTTGAATATCAGCAGAGGTAATCCAGACCTGATTCCTGAGTTCACAAACTCGGTTGAAATGAATTACCAAAAATCATTCAAAGGTAGTCACAGTATCTTCTTCTCAGCCTATTTCAAGCAAACTGATAACCTTATCACGAGGTTTCAAATAAAAGAAGCAAGTACAATTCCGGGTAAGGATATATTAATTAATACTTTTATAAATGCCAATAGCAGCCAGGCTTATGGACTTGAATTCACAGCTAGAAATCCACTAACTAAGTGGCTTGAAGCAACAACAAACCTTAATTTTTTCAATTCTTCCATTAACAGTAGCAACCTTCAAGTTGATCTCAACAATTCACTGTGGAGCTTTTTCGGAAAACTAAATCTCAATATTAAGATGCCCGCCAATTTTACATTACAGCTTGCTGCTGATTACAGAAGCAAGTCCATTCTGCCGCAAAACGGATCAGGTGGGGGTGGATTTGGAGGCAGCGGTGGCGGAAGAGGCGGTGGAGGTGGCGGCATGGGTGGCGGAGGCGGCTGGGGTGGATTTACTCAAACAACAGCTCAAGGCTATGTTAACCCCAATTACGGTTTTGAATTTGCACTCAAAAAGGATTTTCTGAAAGAAAAAAGAGGTTCACTTACTTTAAGTATGAATGATATTTTCAAGACTAAAGTTTACGGATCCTATTCAGAATCTAATTTCTTTACGCAATCTAATTCCAGAAGAAGAGACTGGCAGGTATTCAGGTTAAACTTTAATTATCGATTTGGAAAAGTTGACGCTTCACTTTTCAAGCGAAAAAATACAAGAAGTGGTCAGGATGGTATGAATGAAGGCATGCAGATGCAACAATGACCTTAAAAAGCCGCTTTTTTCAAAGCGGCTTTTTTTTATCCATTTTTTCCGGAGAGCATTGGCACAAATGAAAATGCATCGAAACGTTCTTCTTTGTTTGTATCTTCATCTAACCTTGTAATTCTGTACATAATTTGCACATCACCCTCATTGAGTGGTAAAACAATTAATCCACCAATTTTTAATTGTTTTATCAGTTTCTCAGGAATAAATGGCGCGGCAGCCGTAATGATTATTTTGTCAAATGGTGCATATGTTGGGAGTCCCTCAAAACCATCTCCATAAAAACGCAATAAAGCAGGATATTTACTGAGGTATTTGAAATTTTTTTTCTCATCAAATAATTTTTTTTGCCTTTCTATAGTGTAAACCTTAGCTTTCATCTCAACCAAAATACTTGCCTGATAGGCACTACCAGTTCCCACTTCAAGTACTTTCTCAAATGGTTTAACCTGAAGCAGTTGCGTTTGGTATGCCACTGTATAGGGTTGTGAAATTGTCTGATCTTCTCCTATTGGGAATGCACGATCCTCATAAGCATGTCGTTCAAAAGCAGAGTCTAGAAAATAATGTCTGGGAACATTGTTTATAGCCTGCAAAACATGTTCATCAGTTATCCCTTTCTCTCTAATCTGATCCACTAATTTTTTTCTCAAGCCCTTGTGAAGGTAGCTGTCTTCAAAATTTCGCATGTACTTTTTTACTTCTAATAGATCAATTTAAACCCAAATCAGCAATTATTTGATTGATTTTTTGACCCAATGCATCATATGCTACATCAAAATCTGCAGTATCAGAAAGCTTACCTTGTACACTGAAGTAAAACTTTATCTTTGGTTCAGTTCCTGAAGGTCTGGCACTAATTTTACTTCCATCAGCGAGGATAAATTGCAAAACATTACTCTTTGGAAGTTCTATGGCACAAATTTGTCCATTCGTCAAATCTCGCGCCTCCCTTTTTTCATAGTCAAGTAAAGAAGTTACAGCAATGCCAGCGAGAACGGATGGAGGATTAGTGCGATATCGCTCCATCATATCAGCTATTTGTTGCTGACCATCCATTCCTTTTTTGGTAATGGAAATGAGGTGTTCCCTAAATAATCCATGGCGACTATACAAATCAATAAGTTTGGAAAACAATGAATGTCCTTTACTTTTTTCATAAGCAGCCATTTCACATAACAAGGCAACAGCACTAACAGCATCCTTATCACGAAGCTGACTACCAATCATCAATCCATAAGATTCTTCCCCTCCAATTACATAATTTTCATCCGATTCTTTTTCTTTGATCAATTCTGCTATCCACTTAAATCCTGTTAATACATTGTAACATTTAATGTTACTATGGGCAGCAATAATGTCAATCAAATCTGTGGTAACGATGGTTTTCACGACCATATCGTTTTCCTGAGCAATCCCTTTTTCTTTTCTTGCTACTATTAAATAATTGAACGCTAGAACAGCAGTCTGATTCCCGTTCAGCAAAACCCATTTACCATGGTTATCTTTTACACCGACACCTACCCTGTCTGCGTCAGGATCTGTTCCTAAAAGTATATCTGCATCAAGTTCTTCAGCTTTTTTAAGGCCCATACTCATCGCTTCGGCTTCTTCAGGATTGGGATAGATTACAGTTGGGAAATTTCCATCTGGAACTGATTGTTCATCTACAATGTGAACATTATCAAATCCAAATGCCTGAAGAACTTTTGGAACCAATACTATCCCTGTTCCGTGTATTGGGGTATATACGATCTTAAGATTTTTTTGACTCGAAATTATATCTGGATAAACACTTAGGCTTTTCACCATCTCGATATAATCATTATCCAGCTTGTCATCAATGAGATGAATATTATGTTCACCTCCGTTCCACTTTACATCTTCTACTCGAATAATTTTTTCTACTTCTGCAATAACATTCTTGTCATGTGGTGGAACAAGCTGACCACCATCATTAAAATAAGCTTTGTACCCGTTGTATTCCTTAGGATTATGAGAAGCAGTACAAACTACCCCGCCATGACAGTGCAATTGACGTATTGTAAATGAAAGCTCAGGTGTAGGCCTAAGTGAGGAAAATAAGTAAACCTGAATACCATTGGCAGCCATAACATTAGCTGTTATTTCTGCAAATGTTCTGCTGTTATTTCTGCTGTCATGGGCAATAGCAACCCTCAATTGTTCATTTGGAAAGGTATTTATAAGATAATTTGCGAAACCTTGTGTAGCCATGCCTATCGTATACTTGTTTATACGGTTGGTTCCAATACCCATAATACCACGTAATCCACCAGTTCCGAATTCTAAGTTTTTATAGAATGAATCTGCCAGTTCACCACTGTTTTCAGATTGCATCCTCAGAATTGCATCCTTGGTGTCTGCGTCAAAACTTCCGTTTAACCAGGCTTGCACTCTTTCCTGAATCAAGTGTTCCATATATACTTATTTATACAAACTTAATAAAGAGATATGGAATTGCGACTTACATTGCTTTGAATATCTTTGTACAAGTGAAAAAAGTCTTTCTCATCATACTAATTTCATCTTTTAATCAGCTTCATGCCCAGCTTCCTCAAAAAACGGAGGTGGACGGGAGTAATTCCTTCAAAAAAAGAAAATGGGTACTTGGAAGTGTTCAAACATCCCTTTGGGCGGGTTCTTTTCTGGCATTGAATAAGGCATGGTATGCCAATTATCCAAAATCCCCTTTCCATTTTTATAATGACAGTAAAGAGTGGCTTCAAATGGATAAAATTGGACATTCCTGGTCCACTTATCAAATAAGTCAGCATACATCCAAAATATGGCAATGGGCTGGTACCAGACATAAGCAATCTGTTTTAATAGGAAGCCTAAGTGGAATGGCTTACCTGAGTGTAATTGAAATCTTAGATGGATATTCAGACAAATGGGGATTCAGTGGATACGATGTTTTGGCAAATGCAGCCGGTGCTGGCTTATTTGCATTTCAGGAATTAGGCTGGAAAGAGCAACGTGTCCAAATGAAATTATCCTATTTGCCCGTAAATTATGGGAATCTTGCTAACAGGGCAGATGATTTATTCGGAGAAGGTCATGTTGAGAAGGTTTTAAAGGATTATAACGGACAAACTTATTGGCTTTCCGCCAATATCAAGTCATTTTTTCCCAATTCAACAGTACCGCCCTGGCTTAATATCGCTGCTGGCTATGGCGCGAAAACAATGCTTGGGGGATTTGAAAACAAATGGTATGATGGCGATGGAAATTTAATTACCAGATTCGATATAAAAAGAATCAGACGTTTTCACCTTTCATTGGATATAGACTTAACCAAGATTAAAGTAAAAAACAAAAAGATTGAAACCATCTTTTCCCTTTTTAATGTACTCAAAATTCCGGCACCTTCTTTTGAAATCAGGAGTGATGGACGATTTAAATTTCATCCCCTCTTTTATTGATTACAATTTCGAATATTAAACTTACAACCCCAATAAGCAGGTTGTTAAGTGAATTTTTCTGAATTAAAAATGATACACATCTGTCGTATCTTC
>JBDLTO010000408.1:0-9843 GCA_039805815.1 Bacteroidota bacterium
ACAGGAACCGTTCAGTTGAATGCCATTCCAGCTCCAGGCTCAATAACAGATTGGTATGCTGCTGCTTCAGGTGGTAGCGTGCTTACAGGTGGTAATGGAACAAATCAGTTTAATACTCCCAGTATTTCAGCTTCCACAATTTACTTTGCACAATCAAGAAATCTTCAGACTGGGTGTTTATCTACTTCACGAACACCTGTTACTGCTCGAGTTGATGTGCTTTCAGTGGCAGGTTCAATTGCAGGAGCCAAAGAAGTGTGTGCTGGTTCTAACAATACGCAACTTTTACTTAGTGGACAAAGAGGTTTTATTCAATGGCAGGCTTCAGCAGACAATATATCATTTAGTGATATTGTTGGCGCAAATCAAAGCAGTTTCAATGCAATAGATTTGACTGTTGACACCTATTTTAGAGTCGTTTTAAAAAACGGTGCTTGTGACGCAGTTCAGTCTCCCAGCATAAAAATGTTGGTTTCTCAACCTTCCGCATCGGGTGTAATAACCGGTATGAAGGCAGTATGTGCTGAGAAAAATGCTACTGTACTAAGGGTCACTGGAACCAATGGTAATATCCAATGGCAATCATCTATTAACCGAACTATATTTAATGATATCGTTGGAGCAACAGCCGATTCATTACAAACCCTAAATTTGTTGCGCACTACATATTACAGAGTTATTGTTAAAAACGGAGTTTGTATAAATTCAACCAGTCCGGATGTAACTCAAACTGTCAATGCACTTCCACCTGCGCCCGTAACAGAGGATGGAACAAGATGTGGAACAGGACAAATTCTGCTAAAAGCGTTTCCGCCAACGGGTGTTTTTAATGTTATAGATTGGTATGCCGATTCAGTACGTGGCAGTAGTCCCGCTCTCAAAGTTAACAATACCCTTTTTGTGACTCCAGCTGTAATTGGCACAAAATATTACTATGCAGAGTCGAGGAATAGGTTTACAAATTGTGTTTCTGCCACACGTGTTGCTGCCATGGCTGAAATCATACCATTTGCAAAAATAGGAACAATTGCAGGTGATACTATGGTTTGTGCAGGTCTAAATGAAACAGTACTTAAAATTTCAGGCCATGAAGGGAGAATTCAATGGCAAGAGTCAACGAATAATATCAATTTCGCAGATATTTTAAATGCCAAATCTGATAGTATAACGGTCTTGAACCTGAATCAAACGCATTATTACAGGGTTCTTCTAAATGCTGATAACGGATGTAATCCTTCAATTACAGATACTTTTAACATCCTTGCACCTCAACCCAGTTTGGCAGGAACAATTTCAGGTGTTCAGGAGGTGTGTTCAGGTACTGATAGTGTTGCGCTAACTTTATCTGGTTTTGTTGGAAATATTCAATGGCAATCTTCTGTTGACTCTATTTCTTACACAGATATTGATCTAGCTGTTGATTCAATTTTGCAGCTTAATCGCCTTACTCAATCTACTTTTTACAGAGTAAAACTGAAAAGTGGTATCTGTTCACCCGATACCGGAGATGTAGTCAAAATCATGGTTAATGAGTTGCCAGCAGTTCCTGTTGTTAAAGATGTTGTCAATTGTAGGGTTGGTCCGGTTGAACTAAATGCAGTTCCTCCTAATGGTTCAACAGCTGATTGGTTTTCAGTACCTAACGGTGGGGAGATCGTCAATCGTGGACAAAGCACTGGAAGTTATATTACCGATACATTGAATTCAACTGTTTTCTTTTATGTACAAGCAAGAAATATAGCATCTGGATGTTTATCAACTGAGAGAGCAAAAGTAACGGCACTTTTTGATCCTGCTGCGATTCCGACAATATCGGGAGACCCGGGATTGTGTAACGGAGATTCACTGCTATTGACGACTGATCAGGTTTATGGACTGCAATGGTTTCTAAATGGTGATACATTGATGGGTGTCAAATCTCAATCAATTACAATCAAAAAATTTGGTGACTACAAGGTAGTATTTACAAATACAAGCGGATGCAGTAATCAATCAGCAATAAAAACCGTGCTGGGATATCCTGATATTCTGGGAAATTTTGTCAAGCCAGATAAAACAGATATCTGTGACGGATATGCATTGAAATTGTCAGCAAATGGAAGTTTTGCTTATCAGTGGTATATGAATGGACTGAAGATGACAGATTCGATTTCCGCTACCTATAATGCCAGACTTGCAGGAACTTATACGTTGCAATACATTTCCGACAAAGGGTGTAAAGTGATGGATCCTGACAGTATCAAGCTAAGATTGATTAAAACACCTGATGCCAAATATTCAATAGGTACCACCACCTGCATCAATCTGCCCGTGGAATTTATGAATAAAAGTATTGTTACAGAAAGTGGTAATGTTTTTTACAATTGGGAGTTTGGGAATGGAAAAAAAGATACTGGATTTGTAATGCGACACATTTACGACAAACCTGGTCTTTACATGACTAGACTTATTGTAACGCCTGCATCTTGTCTGATGCTTGCTGATACTGCACTGCTTTATGTAAAGGTGGAAAGTCCGCTCCCGGCCATGAGGTATCCTGCTGTTAATGCAATAGTCAACAAAGCAACTCCATTACAGGCCCGTGACTTTGGTAGTAAGTACCAATGGTTTCCAGCAACCGGATTGTCTAACGGCTCTGTTAAAAACCCTGAAGCCAGACTATCACAACAACAGGACTACAGAATTGCAATTACAACAACTGCTGGTTGTACAACTACAGACTCATTGTTGGTGAGGGTATTCCGTGAAAATGACATCATGGTTCCGGAAGGGTTTAGTCCGAATTCAGATGGTCAGAATGACAAACTATACCCATTCTTAATCGGTATAAGGCAAATGAATATGTTCAGGGTGTATGACAGGTGGGGAAATCTTATTTACGACAATAAACTTGCTACCAGCTCAACAGGTTGGGATGGTTTCTTCAAGGGAAGTCCATTACCAGCTGGTCCATACGTCTGGATGAGCGAGGGGGTTGATGTTGATGACAAAGTAATCCGTAGAACGGGAACTGTCATGCTGATTAAGTAAATGAAACGGTTAAATTACTCAAGCAGTTTAACAACCCGGGTAAGTTTTCCATCTGCATTAACGCCTTCAAGAACAATTTGCAATCGTTTACTTATATCATTGTTGAAAAACTGGATTCTATAACGTGGACTTTTTTTATTCGTCATCACATATGGATTCCAGTAAAGTGTTGACCTGATATCTGTTTCAGGATTTTCATTTGGGTTATCATATTGTGGATTGTAAAACTCTTTAAATCTGGTAAATCCACTTAGAATAGAAGAGAGCATCCCTTTACTGTTCTTATTGTTGTCTGCTCTTGAGTCTCCTCCCTTTTTAGTATAGATGGCGATAGCACCTCCTCCGCCGCCGCCAAATGAACCGAAAAATGGCGGTCTGAATACTTTAACCATGGCAATGTCTCTGATATTCAATGACATGACCATATCCGGACCAACCTGCTGTTGATCAAGGAAAACGTCTGGAGTTCCTCCTCTCCAGCTCATAGAAACTCCTCCCGGACCTCCGCCTCTACTTATTTGCAGACCCGGTACCCTGCCTTGTAGATAAGATAATATGTCAAATCCTGATGCAGCAGCAGGGTCATTCAAGAGATCAAAAACAAAAGCATCACCACCTGCAAATAGTCCGGTTGCATAGCGCTGATCAACCACATCCTCTTTTGGCTTTACTCTTGATTTGATTATTACTTCCTGAAGTGTTTTATAGGACGACTTTTTTTTCCATTCTTCTTGCATGGCAAGAAATTGATTCATGCGCAACCTTGCTAGACTGTCATTCCAGTTTATAAGTTTTTCTGCCTCTTCAATTTTAAGTGCTTTGGATGAAGGTTTGATGAGTCCATTGTCAAATTGCACTTGTGCAATATCATTCAGTCGCTGATTTTGGTTAAAGCTGTAAAAAATCCGGGCAGTATCATAGAAAAACTGATCCCTGTTTTCAAAATTTCCATCTTTGGAAACGGGTTGAAAAACAAAATTCTTACTGCTGTCTTTATATTGGATGATCAAATTCAATAAAAGGTCGTTAACACTGGTGTTTTTCAAACCATAAACCTTTCCTGAAATCTTCATCCTGTCTGATTCAAGCGGATATTTATAGGTTGGTCCAACGCCAGCTTTAATTTTTTCCCAATCGAATCTCCTCCAACCGTGTGTTAACATGACCAAGTCTAAATTAGCCATCACAGAATCTGAATCACTGGATAAATAATAACCAGGATTATTAATCTTTCCCTTGATTTCACTGCTTAGCAAAAGATCTGAATATATAGTTTGTATGTTTGATAAAGGTTCTATATTGGCATCTGTTACGGAAACAGATAAGTTTGTAGCTGTTGTATCTGAAACATAAACATCAAATACATTCTTTCCCCTTTTTGTAAGGGTTATCAATTGAGTTAGGATTTTTGCACTGAATTCATGTGTTCTGTTATTGACAAAAACAACTCTTTCTGCCACTGGATTCCATGCTGAAGAGAAAAGTGTAAACTGTAAAACGCCTGTATTCAATTCTGATATGGGAATATTGGCGCTGAGTGTTGTGCGGTCTGTGGCATTGAGGCTTACTTTAAATAAAATATTCTGGTTCATGTGAACAAGAAGATTCATGACCTTCAATTCATCTGCAATTGTTGCAGTTCTATTTACGGTAATTGTTGCGAATTCATTACTCGTTTTTACGGAAAGGATAGCACCTTCAGATTTGGCTGCGGGAATATCAGTAATACCTGATTTTCCATTGTTGTCTGTCCATTTTACATGATATTTTTCACCAGGTTTTGGCTGAAGCATGAAGCTACCCATGCCATCATGTTTGATTTTTAAAGTATCCAGAACTTTATTTTTATCATTAAACAGGTAGGCTTTCAACTTTACTGGTAGCCCTCGGTTGTCAGCGGCCTTGAATGCAATCTTGCTTAATAGACCATTTACAAGATCGCCTCCTTCTGGGAATACAGTAAACTGAGTTTTCAAGATATTTATTTTGTTATCTGCAATCTGCCCGGCTGTATTAACCGGAATATCTTTTACGTATTGAAATTCCAAATCATCATTCAGCGACCATTGGGTATATACTTTTAAGCGGATAAAATTACCGGAATAATCAGCTGGTAATTCAAAAGACCCTTTTGCGGTTGATTGAAATAGGGGAGCCACTGTCTGTTTAATCAGCTTTCCTGTTGTGTCAAACCATTCTGCATAAACATTCTTACTGAGCTGAGTCAATCCCCTGTCATCCAGGATATAGACTTTATACCATATCGTTTCTTCCTGATTGTATGCAGACTTATCGAAGTGAACGTGGATGCGTTCTTTTGGAAATCCTTCAGCATAAATATACATCATTGAGTCAATCACCTGTTCCTTTGTTTGTCCGACCGTTATCAAGGGGAGCAAAAGTGTAATGATTATGGAAAATCTGATCAACATATACAGTTTAATTTGAGCATTAAAAATAATGCATAAAATGCAGTTTATTTGTATTCCAAAAAAAAGGCCCCGATTGAAATCGGAGCCGTTCTTGCTGCTGTATTCAGCTTTTTCTGAATTGTTACTGCGTTGGACCGGTATAACCGTCGCTTAACGTTTTCATGAATGCAACAATTGATGCTTCTTGATTTGCTGTAAGTCCAAGCCCACCAACACCATGAAAATCCATGTTGAAAGGGTATTCAGGAGATCCCCAGGGTACACCATTCCATCCTGCACCAAGTAAATCCCTGGTATTGTAGAAATGAACTACTTCTTCGAGTGATGAGAAAACACCATTGTGCATGAACCTCTGTGCTTTTGCAACATTCCTCAAAGTGGGAGTTTTGAACTTTCCATATTCAAGACTAGCCATAGCTTTCCATGTAGGGTTGGATGAGGTTTCAAGCATGGCCCCTAAACCTGGATCTGGAGATACATTTCCTCCAGGATTGTTTGGATTAGCTGGTATTCCATCATTAAAGTACATAAATGTGGTGAATGCATCTCCTACTGGGGGTTCAATATTTGCCAGCCTACCTTGTGTGTGACAATCATAACATTCCCCACCACCCGGAGCAGGTGCAATGAATAATCTCAAACCCTCTTCTTCCAAGGGTGTCAATGAAGTCCTTCCCGCTTTGTAAGCATCGTATTTTGATGAAAATTGATTTACTTCAGGTGACCCTTCATAGGCGGCAATAGCCTGACCAACACGGTCATAGTTTATTGCAGTTTGCTCAGCAGTCATGTTATTGATATCTGGGGTACCAAAAGCTGCCTGCCACAGTGAAATATAAGCCCGGTTATTCCTTAACTTACCCAGAACTTGTGCCGGACTTGTATGATTCTGTTCCTTGTCTGCCAGAAATGGACCTAACGCCTGTTCTGCTGCTGTGCTGTTGAGTCGAAGTCCTGTTGCACGACCATCCCAGAAAAGTCCACCTTGGAAAATTTGAGCAGGACCAATTCCGAGCGCAATTTCCAATGGATCTGGAGGCACTGTGACAAGTGAAAATAGAGGGCTCATTGTAGCATAGGCAGCGGTTGGTGGTTTTCTGCGACCAAAAGCCCCAGCTACTGCACCTTCACCTATACCTGCAACAAAGCCTCGTTTAAAGCCTTGTGCTGATGCAGCTCCGCCAGTAGGTATCTCCCCAAATCCAGAGAAACCAACCTGTGGTGCATGGCAAGTGCCACAAGATTGAACACCAACGGGTTCAGATAATCGGGCATCAAAGAAAATTTGTTTTCCCAATTGCTGAAGTGGAGTGAGTACCGTCTTGCTTTTAGCGCGGGCACTTTCAATTTCCAAAGCAGCATCTGTAATGTCTTTTTTACAGGAATTGAGCATAAATACGGACAAAAACAAGACTGCAGCCGTTTTCAGTTTTTTACTGTGTAACATAGTTTGTGTTTTAAAATGTCAGAAAAGGAGTTACAACAGTTTCTCTTAGGAATTGGGTAGGAAATTCAGGGGATATCAGGGCGGCTTAGCAAGTTTTGGATAAGTGGAGCGCGTTATTGTTTAGTAAAAGTATAAGGAAGCTTTGATGATTGTAAAAATTATGTAAAAAAGTTGTATTGAATGTTTTGATAAGACTTAAAGACTTATAAACCGTGTATGGTTGTCAAATGATGAAATGCAGTCTGATAAAGGGTTGTAGCTTTAAATGCTAAAATGCAAAAAGGGGCCTGCCGAAGGCAGGCCCCTTTTTTGAGGGATACGGATAAGGGTGTATTTATTGTGTAGGACCAGTATAGCCGTCGCTAAGTGTTTTCATGAAAGCTACCAATGCTTCTTCCTGATGTGCAGTGAGTCCAAGTCCACCTACACCATGGAAATCCATGTTGAAAGGATATTCTGGTGCTGCCCAAGGAACTCCGTTCCAACCAGCTCCAAACACGTCGCGGGTGTTGTAAAAATGTGTCACCTCTTCCAAAGTAGCCATTGAACCGTTGTGCATGAAACGTTGCATCTTACCTACATTTCTGAGTGTTGGTGTTTTGAACCTGCCAAAGTTTTCAGCAGCTTTAGCTCTCCATTCAGGATTGGTTGAAGTTTCGAGGAAACCACCAAGTCCCGGATCTGGTGTGACATTGCCACCGGGATTACGTTGGTTTGCAGGTATACCGTCATTGTGGTACATGAAATCTGTAAATGCATCACCAGCTGGTGGTTCAATGTTTGCTAGTCCAGCTTGCGTATGACAATCATAACACTCACCACCACCTGGTGCAGGAGCAATGAATATTGCAAGACCCTCCGCTTCCAAATCTGTTAAAGTAGCTACGCCACGTTTGTAAGCATCATATTTGGAACTAAACTGGTTAACTTCTGAAGAAGCTTCATAAGCAGCAACAGCTTCACCTATTTTATCATAATTCAAAGCAGTTTGTGTTGGTGTCAAGTTGTTGATGTCAGGAGTTCCGAATGCTGCTTGCCAGAGTGCAATGTAAGCGCGGTTACTTTTGAGTTTTGCTAAAACAGAAGCAGGATTTGGATGATTCTGCTCTTTGTCTGCAAGAAATGGTCCAAGTGCTTGTTCAGCAGTAGCACTGCCTAAGCGCAGGCCTGTAGCGCGTCCATCCCAAAAGTTACCCCCCATGAATTGTGGTGCAGGAATAATACCTGCAGCTATTTCTTCAGGGTCGGGTTGTACTGCTACCAAAGAAAATACAGGACTCATGCTTGCATAAGCGGCACTTGGTGGCCTTCTTCTGCCAAATGCACCAACTATGGCACCTTCTCCAACACCGGCTACGAAACCGCGTTTAAAACCCTGTGCTGCAGCTGCACCGCTGATGGGGATATCCCCAAATCCGGTGAAACCAACCTGAGGAGCATGACAAGAAGCACAAGCCTGTACACCCATGGGTTCAGAGAGACGTGCGTCAAAGAAAATCTGCTTGCCCAATTGTTGCAATGGGGTAAGGTTTGATTTGACTCTGGCACGGGCGCTTTCAATTTCCAATGCTGAATCTGCAATGTCTTTTTTACAAGAATCCAACAGGACTACGGATAACAACAAGACTGCAGCAGTGTGCAGCTTTCGACTGTGTAACATACAAAAATTAGTTTAATTCAAAAAAGTGGAGTTACGGCAGTCTTTCTTTTGGAATTGGAGTGGGAAATTCTAAGGATAGAATGGAGTAGAATGAAGATTTTCCTGAGGATTGGATATAGAGACTATCTATGATTAATTCGAAGATCACAATCATTTCGATATCCACCAAAAAAAATTACATAATTTTTATGATTGTTATAATAAATCATTATGTGTTTATAGTTACTCCATAAATTCGAGGTCATTAACTAAACAAGCGCCCCCCGCATTGCGGGGGGCGCTTGTTTAGTAACTAATGTTCTGGGGGTGTTTATTGTGCTGGTCCGGTATAACCGTCATCAAGAGTTTTCATGAAAGCTACCAATGCTGCTTCCTGATGCGCAGTGAGTCCTAGTCCACCTACACCATGGAAATCCATGTTGAAAGGATATTCAGGTGCTGCCCAAGGAACGCCGTTCCATCCTGCTCCAAACACATCACGGGTGTTGTAGAAGTGTGTAACTTCTTCCAAAGAAGACATCGCTCCGTTGTGCATGAAACGTTGCATTTTACCAACATTTCTGAGTGTAGGCGTTTTGAACCTGCCAAAGTTTTCAGCAGCTTTAGCGCTCCATTCAGGATTGGTTGAAGTTTCAAGGAAACCACCAAGTCCTGGATCTGGTGTAACATTACCGCCTGGATTGCGCTGGTTTGCAGGTATACCATCGTTGTGGTAAAGGAAATCTGTAAATGCATCACCAGCAGGAGGTTCAATGTTGGCGAGTCCAGCCTGTGTATGACAATCATAACACTCACCTCCATTTGGAGCAGGAGCTATGAATATTGCCAGACCTTCTGCTTCTAGTGGGGTTAATGTTGCTTGTCCGCGCTTGTAAGCATCATATTTTGAGCTGAACTGATTAACTTCAACAGATGCTTCATATGCTGCAACAGCTGATCCAATTCTGTCGTAATTGAGGTTGATTTGAGCAGTAGTCAGGTTATTGATATCGGGTGTGCCAAAAGCAGCTTGCCAAAGTGCAATGTAAGCACGGTTGCTTCTGAGTTTAGCCAATACAGCGGCTGGACTTGGGTGATTCTGCTCTTTGTCGGCCAGGAATGGACCGAGTGCTTGTTCTGCAGCAGGGTTTCCAAGACGAAGACCTGTTGCACGTCCGTCCCAGAAATTACCACCCATGAATTGTGGTGCTGGAATAATACCGGCTGCTATTTCTTCAGGGTCTGGTTGTACTGCAACCAAAGAAAATACAGGACTCATAGTTGCATAAGCAGCA
>JBDLTO010000409.1:0-3172 GCA_039805815.1 Bacteroidota bacterium
ACCACCATGACCAAAGAATTCTGGAACCAACGTTATGCCGAGCAGGAATATGCTTACGGAACCGAACCCAATGCCTGGCTCAAACAAAGTCTCATTCAATTGGAACCCGGCAGCATGCTGGTTCCGGCAGATGGAGAAGGCCGCAATGGTGTTTTTGCTGCTCAACAGGGCTGGCAGGTCACTGCTTTCGACATCAGTGAAGAAGGGCGCAAAAAAGCACTGTTGCTGGCAAAAAACCGAGGGGTTTCCATCCAATACGACCTCGTCGATATGGAAGCAGTAGATTATCCGGATGCCGCTTTTGATGCCCTGGTGCTCATTTTCGCACATTTCCCGGCAGCTAAAAGAAAAGAATGGCATGCGAGGCTGAGCAGGATGATCAAACCGGGAGGCTACCTCATCATAGAAGCTTTTCATCCCAACCACCAACAATATCAGCAAACAAACCCTGCTGCAGGCGGACCAAAAGACCCCACGATGTTATACACCACCACAATGGTGGCGGATGATTTTCCTGATTGGCATTTTGAAGTGCTAAGAGAGGAGGAAGTGAGTTTGGAGGAAGGTCCCTATCATGCCGGAAAAGCTGCAGTTGTGCGGATTTTGGCACGAAAAAAGTAACCTAAAAAAGCTTTCATTAAACCAATCAATGTGTGGAGTGAATGAGTCAAAAAAGGCAAAATGCACTTATAAATGAAGGTTTGAAAAAAAGTAATCCCCATCAACCTCCTTCACTTCACCGGGTTGAAGGTCGCCTAAAGAAATGTCTTCAATAGATGTGCGAATCAATCGGATACAGGGATGTTTTACAGCCCCTACCATCTTCCTCACCTGATGGAATTTGCCTTCCGTCAGGGAGATTTCCAGCCAGGAATTGAGCACCTTGGGATGCAGCGGGATGAGCGGTTCAGAAACAACCGGTGGTTCTGAAAGAAGTCGCACTTGGCATGGTTGTGTCATGACCACCGAATCAAATGGAGCACTGATGACAACACCCGCAGCAAGAGCCTGAACAGTTTCTTCGGTGACCGTTCTTTTTACCTGCACGAGGTAGGTGCGGGTATGCGGCTGCTTTCCTTGAAACAACAAGCGCGTTATGCTTTTGTCTGTGGTGAGCAACAACAATCCCTCCGAATCCTTATCCAACCTGCCAATGGCATGTGTACCCTCCGGGAAGTCAAAGTTGATATCACCCAGCAAACGAACGCTATGTGTACTCACAAATTGCGAGACCATATCATAGGGCTTGTGCAACAAGAAATATCGGTGCGGGTTTTCCATGACTTATTTTCTAATATTACTTTACACACCAAGTGAAGCCAATGAAATAACATTTATTCCATCTGGTCTGCTATAACTGATGCCTGTTCCAGTGATGATATTGAGTGACTTAAGTTTTTTTAGTTTGCGTTCATCAACCACCGATCGAAACTTTTGCAGGGTCATTGCAGCCTCTTCAATATTTCCTGTTCCAAGTTTTATTTCAAAAGCACACCAGTCTCCATTATATTGCTGAACGATTGCATCCACTTCCAATCCACTCGAATCACGGTAATGAAAAACACTGGCATCATTAGCTTGTGCATATACACGGAGGTCATGAACAACCAATGACTCAAACAAAAACCCTGTAAAATTCAAATCATTCAAAAGTGAATGTTTATCAACACCCAAAGCTGCTGCCGCTAAAGCAACATCCGTAAAATGTCTTTTAGGAGATTTTCTCAATGCATAGGATGAACGAATGTGGGTATTCCACGCCGGCTGGTCTTCAACTATCATTAATCGATTTAATGTATCTAAATAGTCATACACGGTTGGTCTTGTAATTCCTATGTTATCCTGTTGACGAATATCTGCTTCCAAAGCTGTTATATCAACAATGGTTGAGGTATTTCTTGCAAGTGAACGAAGCAGACTGGTTACTTTAGTAGGGTCACGTTTTACTGAAGAAACCCTACTCATATCCACTTCAGCCAGTAAGGTTATATATGCCCTATTAAGATCTATTGCCTGTTCAATTGTTTTATTCAACAGTGTTGGAAAACCTCCAATTATTATTTTTTCAATGATAAATTCAAGATCTGTAGATGTATCACAGATGTTTACTTTTTTTTCTTTGAATAAATCAGATAAACTGATCAATCCGGAAGAAAAACCCAATTCCTGCCACGACATCGTTCGCATTTCAACGATTGTAAATCTTCCAGCACCTGAATGTACCTGAGCAGATTCCTCTGGATTAGCTGAACCGGTGAGAATGAATTGTCCGCTTTTATTTCTATCATCTATTTCATGCCGGATATAATTCCATAATTTTGGCTCTACCTGCCACTCATCTATCAATCGGGGTGTTTCGCCTTGCAGTAAACGTTCTGGCGCGATATTTATGAGAGACCTTACCTGCATATCCCTATCAACATTCAGGATACTTTTTGCCAATTGTTTCGCAGATTCAGTTTTCCCGCAGGCTTTTGCACCCTTGATAAGTACTGCCCCTGATGCTTTGACCTTTCGAATCAACTCTTTATCTGATATACGCTCTTTGTACTCCACAAAAATTTAACTTATACAAAGCTAGTTTATTTTACAATTTTAAAGCATTCTATTTTACAATTTTTAAACATTTTATTTTACATTTTTTAGGTTTCGATTGACCCAATTTAAATATTTACTCAAATAAAGGCCTATTTCACCTTATGGATATACTTGGCGTGGATAAAGTATTCGAAAAAGCGTTTGTCGTAAAAAATCAATACAAAAGACCAAACAACCACAAAGGAACAATATTCGAACTGCCTGTTTCTATACCATCTTTTACAACCCAAGCGTTGGGTATTTCGCGAATCTGTTTTTTTCCTTTGGATACTCCACCGATTTCAAGTGTAAATTGGTCATCAACCAAAAAATCTCCATAGACTAGTATTGGCCAGCAACCTGGCTGACTGCTCCAATAATATGGTCATATGCACATTTTAATATGCGATTTAATGATATTTTTGCATATTTCAATATGCATTAATCGAATGTAAGCTTTTGCAATACAACTTTCCACTCATTTCACCTTATGGATATACTTCGCATGGATAAAGTATTCGAAAAAGCGTTTGTCGAATGCAGTGCGCTGCTTCATGATGAGTTCGTCGTGCAAACCACTGTAGGCGGTGAACTT
>JBDLTO010000410.1:0-3190 GCA_039805815.1 Bacteroidota bacterium
CTGTCGGCGCCCTTTGATACGAGAATTCCCATCACCGAAAACGAACTGAATTTCATTGTTGATGTGGAAAAGGGACAAAAAACCGGATATTTTCTGGACCAGCGAGACAACAGGCGTGCCATCAGACATATTGTCAAAGATGCGGATGTACTCGGGGCGTTTTGCTATACCGGTACTTTTGAAATACATGCTGCCCATTATGGTGCAAAAAATGTGCTCGGGTTGGACATATCCGAAAATGCAGTTCAACAAGCCAGGGAAAATGCAGCACTGAACAGCCTTAAAAATATCAGTTTTCAAGCTGTTAATGCCTTTGACGCCTTAAAACAATGGAGTAAGGAAGACAAAAAATGGGATGTAGTGATGCTTGACCCACCTTCATTCACAAAAACCAGAGATAACATACAGAAAGCCATCAGTGGATACAAGGAAATCAACCTCCGAGGCATGAAACTCATCAAGCCCGGTGGGTTCCTGGTAACTTCTTCCTGCACAAACCTCGTTCAACCAGATTTATTCTATGAAATCATAGAGATGGCAGCAAAAGATGCCAGGAGAACAATCAGGCAAGTAACCTTCCAGGCACAATCTTCAGACCACCCTATTATGCGCGGACTGGAGAACACGAACTACCTGAAATTTTTGATAGTACAGGTGCTTTGATTATTTTTCTACCTGGAATTTACCTGTATCAAGAAGCTGTCCATTCCGGTCTTTAAACTGGAAAACATATATCCCTCTGTTGAACCCTGCTAAGTCGATGTAAACGTTGGCTCCAGGTTGGTTTATGACCAACAGTTTTTTACCCATGAAATTATATATAACCAAAATGGCCGGCATTGCAGTATGTTTATACTGAATGCTGACGAATGATCTTGCAGGATTGGGATAAATGGTGGTTCTTCTAACATTATCCCCAAATATTGTCTTTTTGACCTGTGCCTGACCGGCCAAGGCAAATAGAAATGTTATGAGGAAAAGAATCAGCTTCATATTCTTGATGTGATAACGAAGTTAGGCAAAAAGCAAAAAAAAGTCATGCATTATTGCATGACCTTCTTTGAAACCGATTTTTTGGCAATTATCCAATTGCCTCCAGTGTTTGTTTGATTGCATCAAAATTTGGCAGATCACCGGCACTTTCCAATACTTCTGCGTATTGAATTGTTCCTGCTTTGTCTACCACAAACGCTGCGCGGCGTGAAACACCTTTCATATCAAACACAAACTCGTCGTAAAAAGCTTCGTAAGCCTGTGAAATTGTTTTGTTGAAGTCAGAGAGCAAGGGGAAGTTATATTGCTGTTCTTCCTTGAACTTAGCCAGGGTGAAAATTGAATCCACTGAAATCCCTACTACATCTGCGTTAAGGCTTGTATAAACATTCAGATTATCACGGACTGAACACAATTCTGTGGTACAAACCCCTGTAAAGGCTTGAGGGAAAAACAGGATAACGAGATTCTTTCCTTTATAATCTGCCAGGTTTACTTTTGTTTTCTCCGAGTTAAATAAGCTGAAATCAGGAGCCTGTTGACCTTTTTGAATTGCCATGTGTAATTAATTTAATTGTGTATTTCGATGTTTGTAATTGCAAAAATAGAACATTGAAGGAGAAAACTTGTTCACCAAAAAAGCTGCAATTTTTTCAGAACCTCAGGGTCTTTTTACAAGCCTGATATCGTAGAAAAAATTGTTTGAAATTGCTCTGGCTTGGATGGAAGTGAGCGTCCTGCTGTAGATAAACCACTTTGCGTTGAGCCTCAGGAGTGGTCCTGATCCAAGAGGAAATTCTGCTGTCACCGATACATCATCCTGATTGCCATACCAGGTTCCAGTAATTGTTTCATTTCCTTTGAATGCATTAACCGTGCCATTTTTGTTAAACTGGAATGTATACCCATCATACTCGGGAAGCACACTTACATTAGAGGAAGTAAAAAAATCGAGTGTCCAGGTGCCGGCAGTCATGTAAGCAAGGATCAGATTTTCCTTGATTTCTGAAGATTTTTCCTTGGAACAGGAAGAAACAATGAAAACAAGTAACATGAATAAGATAGGGTATTTTTTCATAATCACTTACATTTCATCGAAGTTCCACTAATTTCCTGATAAATCCGTCATTTTTGCTTATCCGGATTCCAGCCCAGATATTTACCACCTTGATCAAGTGCCAACCGGTAGTTTGAGATTACAACGGATTCAACCCAACCAGACCCTAAAAATTCCTGACGGCGAAGAATGAGTTCAAATTTCCCGGTTTTTTTGTCAGCTGCTACAGGCAAGGTTTCGAGTTCATACCCATTTAATGCGGGCAATGACAAAAACTTGACCATTTGTTCTTTTGATGGAAATTGGAGAAAATGTAAAACTGAAATTGGCTCTCGGCCGGATTTAACCGAAATGGATAACCGATCGACTTGTCGCCTGGACTGGATACGCAACAAATCAGGCTCAGAAGGGAACAGCACTTCAATGTAATTAGACCACAACTTATCTATTTTGGCCTGAGCAAGCCACTGGTGTGAGCCAAACGGCAGCATAGCCTGATTTACAGCTTTATTGTATCCAAGCGTATCTGGCGCATAAAAGTAAAATTCCCTGATACTTCTTTGGGTAAACCTGCCTGTAAATTTTGCACCAACCTGACGGGCAAGCATTTCCACCAGCCTGTCTTCCATATTGAGCAAAATTTCTGATTCCTCCTGTTTAGGCATCCCGTTTTTGTCGGTCTGATTAAGCCTGACTCTTAGAATAACCACAAAAGAATCTTCCAGAACAGGCGCCAGTGGCCTATACCCAAGATCTACATTGATGGAAACGGGTCGTCCGTTGAGTGAAACAATATAATTCTCCCAATCGTGTTCCACTTTTTGAGCAGTAACAGCAAATGGGATAAAAAATAGGATATAAAATAAAAATTTCTGCATGATCGGGATTGAGTTCAGAAAGTAAAGTAATTTCAATTCCAACAAACTGGGAAATAAATGCCATTGATCCGCGATATTATTAACGTTTTGGAAACAGCCGCCCCCCTTCATTTGCAGGAAAGTTATGACAATGCCGGTTTGGCATGCGGCAACCAAAATATAGAATGTAGTGGCGCATTGGTAGCACTTGACCTCACCATGGAAGTCATCGGTGAAGCAATATTGCTCAAAAAAAACCTGATCATCACCCATCATCCCCCTG
>JBDLTO010000411.1:0-6511 GCA_039805815.1 Bacteroidota bacterium
AGCCTATAAATTTTAGTTTATAGTTTTGGGTCATAATCAATCAGGGCGGCTTTTCAGCCGCCCTTCTTTATTTTTTCCGAAAAAATATCCTGACTGGAACACCTTTGAAATTAAACTTCTCTCTAAGCTGATTTTCAAGATAATTCCGATAGGGATTTTTTATATCATCAGGATAATTTGTAAAGAAGGCAAAACTTGGTACTGCTGTTGGTATCTGCGTTACAAATTTGATCTTGACAGAATTACCCCTTACCACTGGAGGCCTATATGCTTCAATTACTTTGAGCATTTCTTCATTGAGTATAGATGTCTGGATTCTCCGCTTTCTATTTTCACACACCTCAAGTGCAGTTTCAATGACTTTAAATATCCTCGTCTTTTCTTTGGCAGAAATGAAAATTACAGGTACATCAGTGAATGGGGCAAGCCTGTTTTTCAACTCTTTTTCATAGTCTCTAGCAGTATTCGTTGCCTTTTCAACCAAATCCCATTTGTTGACTATCATCACTACGCCTTTCCCTTTTTTAACAGCAAGGGAAAAAATATTTAAATCCTGTTGTGCAATTCCCTTTTCCGCATCAATCATTATCAAACAAACATCTGCTTCATCAACCGCTTTAATTGCCCTAATCACTGAATAAAACTCAAGGTCTTCATGCACTTTGGTTTTACGTCTGATACCAGCTGTATCAATAAGTATAAACTCTTTCTGAAAAAGATTATAGTGGGTATGGATTGTATCCCTTGTTGTGCCGGCAATATCACTCACAATTGTGCGCTCGGAACCAACCATTGCATTCAGCAAAGAAGATTTTCCTACATTAGGTTGACCAATTATGGCAATCTTTGGTAAGTCTTCACCAGGCTGATCAACATCAATTGTAATCAAATTTGATACCTCATCCAGTAAATCCCCTGTTCCACTACCAGACATTGATGAAACAAAAAATGTTTTTTCAATACCAAGCGAATAAAACTCTGTAGCATCAATATGTCTGGCTGAGTTATCTACTTTATTCACCACAAGAAAAACAGGTTTTTTAGCAGTTCTCAGAATTGAAGTCATCGCCTCATCAAGTGTAGTTATGCCTGTAGTAACATCAACCATAAAAACAATGGCATTGGCCTCTTCCACAGCTATCATTACCTGTTCTCTGATCTCTTTTTCAAAAACCTCCTCCCCGTCTGGAACAAATCCACCTGTATCAATTACGTTGAATGTTTTTCCATTCCATTCAGAAATACCATATTGTCTGTCTCTGGTAACTCCGGGTGTATCTTCTACGATAGCTTTACGCTGCTCGAGTAATCTGTTGAAAAAGGTGCTTTTACCCACATTTGGGCGTCCTACGATTGCAAGGGTAAATCCTGGCATTTTTTGTTTTTTAGGGTAATTGAATACCTGTTATTTATTTGCGATTTCGAAATTCCATCTCCTGATCATTGCAATAAGATCTTCTTCCCTTTTGGGGTTAAGTCGATTTTGTTCAGCCCATCTTGTTAAAGTTCCCCTGTCTCCCAAGATATCTGCTATACTAGACAGGTTCATCTTTTTAATCAGAAGTACTTCTCTCGCATCTGAAAGAAAATAATGCACTGTATTTGCAAAATAGTACCGTTTCAATGTTCCAAACATAGAGTCTGCAGAGGCAACATATCTTTTTGTGTACTTGTATAATTTAACTTGTCCATTCACCATTTCCTCTACATAATCAGCAATTGGACGGTTGTTAAGCTGCATGCCTGGAATGTTTCTTTCAAATATGGCCAGTGTATCTTTACCTGCATTATCTGAAAAAATCACCACACGCTTTGAAAATGACGCTGGAGCCACATATTCATTGTCTTTTTCACCAATGAAATATACCTCTTGGGTAGCCATATTTAATTTAACCTGCATCCGTCCTCCATATTTACCATTTGCCCCGAATAAATCTGCGGAGTGGTACTGATCTAAATAAAAGGGACTACCTTTAATGGAAGTATAAGGAAGTCTTCCAGAAATACTATTCTGCTGCACACCTTCAAAGTTAATCTCATGAACTGCAAGTGTAAATGCAGCATTACTGAAATCCGACACGGGTAGATAACCCTGTCCGTTTACGAAAGGTACTGACAAACAGGAGAGGATGAAGAGTATATATTTAATGAGAAACTGCTTCATACTATATTTTTTATATACACCCAAAGGTACAACATAGGCTTTAATCATTTTTGCTGACACCTTTATTGATTAGATTAAGTAAACCAAGGACTTCGTCTTCCTGGCTGACAGGATTACCTGAAAAATCATTTCTTTGAAGGGGCCACTTTTCAGCAGAAATACACCTTCTCAATTCCTGAAAATTCAACCTTTTAAGGTAAACTGTTTGTCTTCCTGATTTCAAAAAGTAGAAATACTTGTCTTTGAAAAAATACCTGTTCATGGTACTGAACATCGAATCTGACTTTGAAACTTCCCTAACAGTAACTTTCATCAGCGTGTAGTAGCCTTCATTCAGGTGTACTGCATATTTTACATCTCCATTGAATTTGCTTTTAATTACTTCTTCATCATTAGTATATACCCTTCCCGCTCCGTTTGAATTATTGCTGCTATCTAACTCTACCCTTGCAATCTGACCATTATCCGCTTTTTCTATACCTGATTTATCCAGGTAGTGTAATTCGTGCGTTGCCAGGTTCAACCTTACCCTGAACTTTCCAAATGTATTCCCCTTACTGTCGTATAGTGTTGCGTTTTTCCATCCTTCATCCAGAAAAGGTGAACCGTTGATTTTCTCATAGCGCAACTTATTTTCCTGACCTGTAAGGCCATATATGTAGATCCCCCCATCTCTTGTGGAAGCGGAAGGCCCTTGCTCAATCATCAACTGTGCATTAAGTTTAACAGAAAGCAATACCAATAAAAAAAATATTTTGCCAGACAATTGCTTACACATGATAGCCATATTCCCTTAAGTGTGAATCATTGTTACGCCAATTGTTTCTTACCCTTACAAAGATCTCAAGAAAAACCTTGCTGTCTAGAAACAATTCTATTGATTGGCGTGCAGAAGTACCTAATTTTTTGATCATTATTCCACCTGCACCCAAAATGATAGCCTTTTGAGATTCTCGCTGTACAATAATATCTGCAGAAATTTTAATCAGTGTAGACTTTTCTTCAAATGCTGTTACAAGCACTGTAGACTGATATGGAATTTCTTCGTCAAATAATTCAAATATTTTTTCACGAATCAGCTCTCCACAAAAAAATCTGGTTGGCATATCCGTGAGATCTTCTTGATCATAAAATGGTTCTCCATCAGGTAAAGAAGCGACTATTTTCTGCTGGAGTAAGTCGAGATGACTTTTTTTAGCGGCAGAAACGGGTATGATATCTGAACAATACTTCTTGTTAGAGAAAAATGAAATGGCCTCTTCAATTTTTGAAGGCTTAACCATATCTATTTTATTTAACACCAAAATAGCCTTAACCTTCAATGATAATGCAGTGAAAATAGAATCCAATTCTTCAAAATCATCCCTGACATCTGCCATGAGTAAACATAAGTCTGCATCCTCCATACTCGATTTAACTGCTTCCATCATTTTATGATGCAACTTATATCTTGGTTCAATGACACCAGGAGTATCAGAAAAAACTACCTGATAATCTGGACCATTGAGAAATGCCCTAATCCTGTGACGGGTAGTTTGAACTTTAGACGAAACAATTGCCAGCTTTTCTCCTATTAATGCATTCAATAAAGTACTTTTTCCTGCATTGGGCTTACCGATAATATTAACAAATCCGGACTTCATATATCATGCAAAGGTAACATGTTCAAATTTGTTTTGCTGATATTAGATTTTAGTGTACATTTGCAATGCGAAGTAGAGCAGCGGTAGCTCGTCGGGCTCATAACCCGAAGGTCACTGGTTCGATCCCAGTCTTCGCAACAAAAAAAGCAACCAATCGGTTGCTTTTTTCTTTTTAGTTTCTTTGAGTTCAGTTTCCTTTTTTTACGCTGCTTGCACCGCTTGCTCTCGTTGAAACACTTTTAGGAGAACCATAATATGTTATAGAACTGGCACCTGAAGCATTGGCTCCTAGCGCACCCGAAACACCAAGCTTAATTGTTGATGCACCCGTTGCCTTTAATTCAGCATCAACAACCTTAAATGAAGCACCGGATAGTTTACTGGCCCCTGTAAGATCTGCAACCACCCTATCCGCACTTCCCATTATTTCAATATCGGAGGCACCTGTAAAACTCAGTGTAAGAGATCCACAATCCAGCTTTCCCAAAAAATCACTGGCACCAGTAAACTTCAACGTCAGGTCCTCAGCCTTGATCAGATCAGTAATCAAAAAATTAACAGCCCCTGAGGCATAAATATTTTTAATCTCAGGTGAAGAGATATATACTTTAAATTCAGGATTTTTCCCCCACCAGCTCATGGAGGCACCTTCAAG
This sequence comes from Bacteroidota bacterium, assembly GCA_039805815.1. Lineage (GTDB taxonomy): Bacteria > Bacteroidota > Bacteroidia > Chitinophagales > Chitinophagaceae > Pollutibacter. Next base: position 4,463 of record JBDLTO010000411.1, read on the forward strand.
TTCAATATTCAAAATACCTGCTGAAACACGTGTGGTGATTTTATCACGAGCAGACTCTGTAGAAGCACTTACACCAACTGCATGCTTGGCACTTTGGGAATAATACACTTTAAACGGACCTTTTATACTGATCCCTTTAAACTCGCCCATGTCTTTCAAAACGACATTTTTGTCATTCATGATGACTTTATCCTGAGCTGAAGCATTTAAGTATATCAAACTTACCAAAACAAAAAAAAGAGGTTTCATAAAAAATTATTTGATTGTAGTTACGTATCATCCATATACGCAAAAGCAAGCATAAAGTTACATGACATTTATTTTACAATTAATTCAAATGAAATAACAACTAATGTCTAATTTCGCATCGTTCCCGGGGTGCTGTATTTACCAATATGGCTGAGATCAAACCCGTTAGAACCTGATCAGGATAATGCCTGCGCAGGGAAGGAAGAAACAGTTCTTGTTATCCTTTCCTGTTTTTGTCAACCTGGCTGATATTTTTTCATTATCGGACAAAACAAAAACAGTATGAGTATCGAAAAAAAATTATTCGCTTTCTGCCTTTTCATTACAGGCAGTCTCTCAGCTTTAAGTCAATCAAAAAATGTAAGTGACAGTGTAAAAACAGCTCCTAAGAGCAAGCTTATGCCTGCAATTGAAATTCGGGCTGTAAGGGCAGCAAAGGAGTATCCCTTTACCCAAACCCTAATCACAAAATCAACCATTGAAAAAAATAACCTAGGGCAAGACATTCCGTTTTTACTTAATCAGGTTCCAGGAGCAGTTGCCAATGCAGATGCAGGCAATGGTATTGGATACACAGGCATTCGGATCAGGGGCACAGATCCGTCAAGAATCAACTTCACTTTAAATGGCATAGCCTTCAATGATGCGGAATCACAGGGAGTATTTCTTGTAAATCTGCCAGATATTCTTTCCTCCACAAACAGTATTCAGGTGCAGCGTGGCGTTGGCACAAGCTCAAACGGTACCGGAGCCTTTGGCGCAACAGTTAATTTGCTCACCAATGAATTGAATGAGAAGGCATACGGACAAATCAGCAATAGTCTGGGTTCCTTCAATACAAGGAAGCATACTGTAAAAGCAGGTACAGGACTAATCAATAACAGATACACAATAGACCTCCGGTTGTCTTCTCTTGCTAGTGATGGCTTCATAGACAGGGCAACAAGTGATCTTAAGTCTTATTACTTCTCTGCGGCAAGTATTCAGGAAAAATCATCTTTACGAATGAATATATTTTCCGGTAAAGAAAAAACATACCAGGCTTGGTATGGCATTCCAGAGGACAAACTTAAGTCAGACAGAACCTTTAACAGTGCAGGAACTGAGAAACCAGACAGTCCCTATGACAATGAAACTGATAATTACACCCAAACCCATTACCAGTTGTTTTACAATAAAAAATTAACCACAACTTGGAATTTTTCTCTGGCAGGTTTTGCAACAAAAGGTCAGGGTTTTTATGAGCAATACAAGGCTGATGAATCCTATGAAAAATATGGTATTACACCACCCCAGGTTAATGGCGTTAAAATAACGGAGACAGACTTGATAAGACAGCTTTGGCTTGACAATATTTTCTATGGCAGTAATTTTTCGTTTCAGCGCATTGATGCAAAAAATGAAATCATTTTGGGTGGAGGAACCAATCAGTATATGGGGCAGCATTTCGGAAAAATTATCTGGGCTGAAAACAGCATTTCGAAAGACCAGAAATGGTATGATCATGATGCAGTTAAACGAGAAAATCATGTATTTGGAAAATGGCTCAAGAAAGATGGACTTATCAATATGTTTGCTGATTTACAACTGAGATCAGTTTCCTACAGGATTGATGGTTTCAGAGATAACCCAAAGTTGCAAGTTGACAGGCAATGGTTGTTTGTTAACCCAAAACTGGGAGCAAGAATGACAAAGGATAACTTTTCAACGTTTATTTCTTACGCAATTGCCAACAAAGAACCCAACCGTGATGATTTTGAAGTAAGCGATCAAGGCTCTCCCAAACATGAAACATTACAT